>DAIDTZ010000235.1 GCA_027456925.1 Nitrospirota bacterium | reverse complement strand
GAATCACCCTTCTGATCAAAGAATCATAGGGCTTGTCCTTATTCCAGGTAAAGAATGTTTGAATTTTCAGCGGGGTCTCCCCGATTTTATCACCATCCATGTAAACGATCGCTCCTGCGGGGTCGGATGAAATCAACAGATCCCTGGTTATCTTGCTTGCCGAACTGCAGCCCACGAGCAAGCCCATCATCAACAAAATCACAATGTTTTTTATTTTCATGCTTTCTCTCCTTTTCAAGCGTCGATCGGGATAACGGATTTGCGGCAATTATGACAACTAAAATTAGCACAAACCTTAAGTATTTGTCAACACAAATTTTTATTTTTTCTTGCTTGATGAAATAACGAACTGCCGCTTGTCCGGCGCAGAATCTGCAAAAGAATCAGGTCATGGAACGTACCGGGAAAATCTATTTGTCTCTTGCCTTATCGAGCGCAACGCCGCCTTCTGCGCCCTGCGGGACGCAGCATTTGATGGCATCGAAGGCCAACAGCACGCGTTTCTCCCTCTCCAGCTTTTCGGGAGCGAGGGGCTTCGACTCTCTCCCCGCGAGCAGGCCGCTCAGTTCCTGCTTCGACGGGATCCCATCGAACCCCTCGCCAATGACTTTCTCCGTGGCCGTATCAAGGACAACGGCGCTCATCGGGTCGATGACGACCGCGATTGGAACAGGCAGGCTTTCCAGCACACGCGCCGCGGCCACTACATGACGTTCCCGGGAAGAGAGGGACCCTGCCGCGCACTTGATCACCATGGCATGCCTGTTGCCGGAGGAAACGAGAAAATCCACAAAGGACGTTACGGTTTCTTTTCCGAGCACCACGTCAAAAACGACTTTTTTTGCTACATCGCTCTGAGCATATCCTTTCTCTTCGCGAAGCATGCGTTCCGTCATATGCCTGACAGCAACAGCCATCTCTTCGCCGTCTTCGATCTCCTGCTTTACAATGGAGAGAATCTTCTTTTCCCGCGTCACGAACTCGTCTTCCATAATATTAATATTCCTTCGGGATGTTATTTTTTCTTCCCGGCTTTTTTAACTGGAGCTTTGCGCCCCTTGGTTGTTTTTGACGACGCTTTTACAATTTTTTTAATGCTTTTCTTGACTGCTTTCTTCGAAGCCTTCTTGACCGGTTTGGATACTGTTTTTTTCTTTATTTTCTTCACCGCTTTTTTTACGGTTTTTCCCCGGCTTGGTGCGCCTTTGGGGGCAACAGCTGCGCTGCTTTTCATCAGGGCCGTGGACCCCGAAGCGGAAGAAGCTGCAGGGATCAGCAGCGGTTTGGGGGCCGAAACAGGGCGCGGCTGTCTCTCCGGAAGGACCCCGAGGATGTCCCGTTCGCGCACCAGGATCAATTCTTCGCCGTTTATCGTGTACGTATTCCCGGCATATCGCTCGTAGAGAACGCGGTCCCCAGGCTTGACGGTCGTCGGGATGAACCGGCGCTCTTTTTTCTTGTCTTTTTTCTTGCCGAATTTTTCTTCTTCGTATGCGCCTGGACCGATAATCTCGACGATGCCCTCATACGGCTTCTCCTTCGCCGTATCGGGAATAAAAAGTCCACCCGCAGTCATTTCTTCCGCATCGGACGGCCGTATCACGGCCCAATCATGAAGTGGTCGTACTATCATCTTGTTCCTCCTGTCTCTGAAGTACGTATTGTTTGTATTATACGGGAATTCGGGCTTCCTGTCAAAAGAAGGAATTCGGACGGGAGAGGAAACGTCCTGATCGATTATATTATCAGTGCCCGTCTGATCCTGACAAGCAGGATGAAGTCGATGTCTCCCCGATCGGGAGTGGCGGCATGCATTGCAACAGGCCCGGCAAAGCACAAAAAGAGGCCCAGATGATTGTCATCTGGGCCTCTTTTTCAATTTCGATGTTCCCTCACGCGATAAGGCTGTCTACAACAGGAGATATGGATCCGGCGTCGAAGAAACCTAGTAGAGGTCCGTCACCGCAAATGTGCCATCCAGCTTGTTCGACTCCCTGCCCGTACTGTCCGTAACAGCGACCTGGAATGTGTAGTCTCCTTTTTTCGACGTGCTCACATCCACTCCAAAGGCGAGGGTGTCCGCGGTCCGGAGCGCCGCGTCGCTCAACGGGATCGTTTCAGAGGAAACCTCTTTCCCCTGCGCGTCATAGACAATCGTACGCACGGAGGCGGTTTCAGCGTTCTTCCGCACGATATCGAACGTGCCGTTTAAGGCGATCGTTTTCCCTTCATCCACCGGCGCCTGCAGCGGGATATAGACCGGGTTTGCTATTTCCGGCCCCTTTCCCTTGTCGAACGAGCAACCGCCTAAGCCGGTTGCAAACAGAGTCCCCAAAAACAGCCAAGCCATTGCCCCAATGATCGTAGAGATTTTCATTTCAAAATGTCCTTTCTTGTTATTGGTCTCAGGTCGCGTGTCTCAAGTTTACTCTGAACTCCGGACTACCCTACTCCGTCACTTCCAGGACTCCCTCCATGCCCTTTGTATCACCCTTTCGCCTGTTGTCAAGGGCCAGGCAACGGGCGGTCAGCGAGTAAGCCTTTCATGAATGAGACAAAGTGAAAAAAACGATCTTATGCCCATAATCTACAGCGAGGCCCCCCGCGCGTCGAGTGCTCGCTGACCGGGACCGGCAAGAGCTTAAATATCCTTCCGGACGCTATGTCACAAGCGGGGAAGCGGGTATAATAAGGTGGCAAACAGGGAAAGCAGGTTGACCGCGCGTGTACGTTAAAAGGTTCGGAAGCGTAACGCGTTTCCGTTCGGCAAGGGAAAGCGCGGGGAAGTTGAATTCCAAAATGTTTTTTCGGTTGATCTATCGGGCCGGGTGAGAATACACTCTGGAAAACAACAACCCCTGAGTTCTCCACAGCTGATGGATTTACTTTTTTTTGGTCTTCGGTTTTTTAACTTCTTTTTTTGCACCCTGTCGTGAAGCTGCCATGGTCATCCCTCCTTTCGTTTACGATTTCACGTACGGCTGTCCCCGCTTCCGGTCTTTGCTGTTCGCTCTCGACCGCCGGGTCTACTGTGAGCCGCCGCCAGTCGGCTGCTCAGGGTCCCCGGCTGGAGGCGTTGCGCTCTTCTCAAGTTTGCGCTGCTTCTTTTCCTCGTTCTTCTTTTTCTTTGCTATTTCCTTTTGACGCTTTTGAAAATCGAAATTTGGTTTCCCCACGAAGCGCTCCTTTTAAAATTTTTTTATCAGAACATTACGGTACGTGCGCCAATACTGCTGAACCCAGCTCAGCAATATCCTGTCTGATTATAGTACATTATACCGGGATAATGACATGATGTATACATAATAGTCGGTAAGAAAAAGTCCTTCCCCCCGGGGAAATAATATGAAGCCGGAGGACTTTGGTTCGCAGCGGAACGGTATGGGAGGTAAAACCGGGACAAGCCGGCATCGGAAAAGTGTCCTGACCGGGAAAAGCCGGAACCAAGAGGTCGAAGATAAAAAGCGCGTCGCACAGCGGCGTACCCTGCTGACGCAAAAACGCAGGCATAAACATATAAACAACGGACGCCAGAAAATCACGCTCCCCCCGGGAACGAGACTGTTAACGAGACTACGGGGGACATCCCTCCTCATGTTGAGTGGTGAGAAGACCGAAGGTGATGTCCCCCGCGCGGAGGACATGTCCAGGATCTACTTAGGCAATGAAGACGAACCTCTCTTTTCGTATCGCTCCATCGCATAAAACATCAATCCGGCAAGCACAAATACGAGCGCGAGCACGACCCAGTGGTTCATACTCATCAACTCCGGCAGCGTTATCTGGCCCATATCGGTCGTCTTATAGAACCCCTCCACCAGGGGAAAGATTGCCGCGAAAAAGAGCGTGCCGCAGCCGATGCCAATCATCGTCACGAGCGCATCCAACCTGCCCGATGCAAGACCGGCCACGGCAGTGCCCGGACAATATCCGCTTATGACATAGCCCATCCCGAAGAGCGCGCCCCCGACCAGTTGAGGCCAGAAGAACGTGGGGATGATCCATACCCGGCTCATATCGAGATATTTCAGGTCCGATAACAGGCAAAGGCCGGTCGCAGCAACAAGGATCGCGGTAAACATGGCTTTCGGCACGGCAAAATCGGTCAGGTAGAAGACCCCCGTAAGCTTATGAGGACTGCCCAGGCCTCCCCGCTCGAGAAAAAAGCCGAAGAACAGGCCCAGAAACACTGCCATGACAAGGTTCGTGGTATCCGTCAGGATAAAGGGAGCGCTCATGACCATAACCTCCTGAAGAGTGCGGCAAAGAGAAAACCGCTGGCGAACATGGCGATTACAAAAACCCAACCCGAAAGGGCAAACTGGGCGCCTCCGGTGAGTGCGACGCCGCTCGTGCACCCCCGCGCAATCCTGCTTGCAAAACCGAGGATAACTCCGCCGCCGAATGCCGTCATCACGCGTGTTGAGATGCTTAGGCGTGCGCCTTTGTCAAACCTGAACTGAAAACCGCGACTCAACAGCACGCCGGCCAGCGCGCCGAGCAGCACTCCCCCAACCTCAAGAACGGTCCAGTCCCTGAGGGGAGACAGCTCAAGATATTTTGACAAATAGGAGAGCGTTGCGGTATAAGCCGGCAAGACGCTCTGCATTCCCGCGCCGGCAACAACAGTGAATGCCCGTGAAGCGCCGAGCCCCTGCCCTGCGATCATGAACGAAGCCAGAAGCGTCAATCCGAGACCGATGCCGGCAAGATAGGGTGACCAGAATTTTTTCTCTTTCATAAGCACCTCCATCACGTATGGTTTCCACGGTATCAAGCGCCAATGATCCTCTCTGCACAAATCCTCGGCTAAAATCTCCTCCTTAAAATAATATTATCGCATAGTCGCCACATTATCGGGAAATAGCACCCAGGGAATACCTTTATTAACTTGTTTAGAATATTCGCAACTATCTCAAATAAGTATTATGCACAGGTCATCATTTGTCAAGTGGGGAAAAGAGGGCAGGGAGAAAATAGAACATCGTTCTACGGAAAGAGGGTCGGAACAGGCAATCCAAAGGACATACTTACCATTTTGGCTATCAAAGGCGAGGTATTACGGACCCACCATAGGCTCCGATTTTATTTCTTCTTTTCGAGCACTCTCTGCAACTCATCACCCAGTTCATCCATGGTGTAGGGTTTAATGATGATTCCCGCAAACCCATTGTGAGCGTAATTCGCCAGGACTGCGTCGTTTGAATATCCGATCGGAACAATGGCCTTGGCATTCGGGTCGACGGCAAGGAGTTCCTTGGTCCTATCCTTGACTCCCTTTCCGCCCCGGCAAGAAAGCACCCTGTCAACGTCAAACTGGAATTTGAGATTGCCCTGTTGCCGTTGCCATATGAAAAACACCTCACAACCGACGCGTGAGGTGTTTTTACCCGGAGAAGAGCTGCGCAAAGACGTTAGTGAGGCGCCGACTGTTTCGCATTCTCCAGCATGAGCTTTGCCATGGCTTTTGCAAACGCCGCGGGGTCCTTGACCTTGGAGCCTTCGAGCAGAAGGGCCTGGTTGTACAACAAATCGATGTATTCCTTCAGAACTTCTTCCCTGCCTCCCTGGGCAAGAAGATCGTTCATTGCGCCAAAAATCTGATGCCCCGCGTTGATCTCCAATATCCGTTTGTCTGAAGGCACATCCTGTCCCATGGACTTCAAGAGTTTTTCCATCTGCGGATCAAGCCCGCCTGCGTCGGCAACGAGGCAGCAGGCCGAGTCCTTGAGCCTGCCGGAAACACGCACGTCCTTGACCTCGTCCTTCAGCTGATTTTTTATCATGGTGAGCAGCTTTTCGAATTTTTCCTTTGATTTTCTCTTGTCCGCATCCCCCGACTTGTCCAGGCTGATATCGCCTTTAATGACCGACTTGACCTTCTTGCCTTTGTATTCCTGCAAGGACGACATGATGACGTCGTCGATGTCATCGGTCATGATCAGGACCTCGTAGCCCTTTTCGCGGAACGCTTCAAGATAAGGGGACTGGAGCACATTTTCCTCAGGCCTGCCGATGATGTAATAGATTTCTTCCTGTGCGATCGGCATGTTCTTCAGATAGTCTTCGAAGGTCGTGAACCTTCCCGCGTCGGTCTTGGTGGACGGGAACAGCAGCAGGTCCGCAATCTGTTCTTTGCGCGAAAAATCGAAATGGATCCCTTCCTTCAGCACCCTGCCGAATTCCTTGTGGAATGCAACATAGGAATCGTAGGCGTTCTTTTTCATGTCCAAAAGCGTATCGAGCACTTTCTTGATGATGTTCTTCTTGATGACCTCGACGTGCTTGTTGTTCTGCAGGATCTCGCGCGATACATTCAGCGGGAGGTCGGAGGTATCGACCACGCCCTTGATAAAGCGCAAATACTCGGGAATAAGTTGTTCACAGTGGTCCATGATCTGGACCCGCTTGACATACAGGGTCGGGCCGATCTTGTAGTCCCGGTACAGGATCCCGTAAGGGGCCTTTGCGGGAACGAACAGAAGGGCGGTGAACTCCGACGTGCCTTCTGCCCGGTAATGGATGACCTTCGCAGGGTCTCCGAAATCATGGGAGATATGTTTATAGAACTCGTTGTACTCCTCGGTCTTGACTTCCGACGGGTCCCTGAGCCAGATGGCCTTGCCCGCGTTCATGGTCTCTTCTTCCGCGACCTTGATCTTTTTATTCTTGTCCTGGGGATCTTCCTTTTCCCGCTCAACGTCCATGACCACGGGATGTTCGATGTAGTCCGAGTATTTCTTGATAACCGACCTGATCTCCCATTCGTTCAGGTAATTCTTGTCGTCAGCCTTGAGATGCAGGATCACGTCGGTCCCTGCCCGGTCCTTTTCCGTCTCGTCGATCGCGAACGAACCGTCGGCCGTCGACTCCCATTTTACGGCCTTCTTCGTCTTTTCCGTCGCTTTTCTCGTGATAACCGTGACCTTGTCGGCCACCATGAACGATGAATAGAAACCCACGCCGAACTGGCCGATCAGCTCCGGCTTGTCCTTCAGTTCCTTGCTCTGGAGCGCCCGGAGAAAGTCCTTGGTGCCCGAATGGGCGATGGTCCCGAGTTCGGCGACCACTTCATCGTGGGTGATGCCGATGCCGTTGTCGCTTACCGCGAGCGTTCCCGCGGCCTTGTCGACAATGATCTTTATCTTCCAGGCGCCGGTGTTCTCCAGGATCTCCGTGTTCGTAAGCGATTCGAAACGCGCCTTGTCGATGGCATCGGAGGCGTTTGAGATCAATTCCCGGAGGAAAATCTCCTTGTGGGAATAGAGGGAATGGATCATCAGATCCAGCAGTTCTTTTACTTCGGTTTTGAATTCCATTTTTTCTGCAGCCATAGCTCCACCTCATGATGTGATGAGAACCGCCGTTGCCGCGAAGCTGCAAAGTCACTCCTGCTTGTCGGCGGCTTCTCGTCTGCGGCTGAAGCGGTTCTTTTTGTATCCCAGCCGAATATATATACCTGTAGTGACTGTTCGTTGTCAAGAGATATGATCCTAAAAACGGCATTTGACACGGATCAAATCTGATAAGAGTCGGATAACGGCGGATTTTTCGTCAAATAGTAGTTCCCCCAACAGGTGATTGCCTTGCTTTCGAATTTATCCGCTTTTATCATATGTTAATCCGCTTCTTCTGTGTCTAAGTGCCTTTTCTATGATAATAGGTTTGCCGGGAATGACAAATGTGTTCGTGGATATGACGATATGAGGAGAGGCCCTTCGTCGCACAAATGACGGCATGGAGTGCAGGAAAATCATGGCGAAACCGATAAGAGAACCTGGACCAGAGACAAAGGAACATCAGGGGGGGGCGCAGAAGAAGTCTTTTCGACTTCCTCTGCGAAACAGAAAAACTACCGCCTGGCGAGCGCCACCCGGGCCGCCTGCGGTCCCTCTGTTCCCTGCTCCTCGATGAACGTCACTTCAGTCCCGAATTTGAGCAGTTTAAAGTCAACGTCATCGAGAACGCTATTTCGATGGAAGTAGATCTCCCGGTCGTCCCGGGTTTTTATGAAACCATAATCCGACTCGGGAAAGATCCTGATGATGCGCCCTGTGGGCGGTTCAGCGTGGGTCTTTACCGCACCCCGCAGTTGCCTCCCGTGTTCTTCGAGCAGCCTCACGGCAGCGTCGAAGGCATCGCGTATTGCCACGTAAGCATCGGCATTTTCCTGACGGTTGACGGCAAGTTCCTTGCCGGGAACGGTGATATCGATGCGTACGCTGTACAAATTGCCCTGATGATGCCGGTGCTGGATTTCCTCGACCACGACCCGGCAGCCCATGATCCGGTCGTAAAACCTGTCCAGCTTGGCCGCCTTTTCGTTGATCGTTGACTCAATGACCGCAGAGTGGTCAATGTTTCGAAACGTGACCTGTAAAGGAATTCTCATAGCTGTTCCTCCCCTCTGCAACATGCAATATACTCTCACGCTGCTGCTTTGAACTTATCATAATAAATTTTACCTGTCAAATGAAGGCCCGACGCACCCTCTCATGGGCCCGGTTGCCCTTATTTTGGCTGGTCGGGCGCGGGAGAGCGTGATGACGGCGGCGGCATGCGCGGACGCTCCGGCTGCAGCGGCACCGGACGATAATAATGAGGATAGTCCCACCACGAATGTCCGTAGTAATAGTAGTAATCAGGGTAGGGATAGAACCAGGGGTCATAATAAAAGGGCGGCGGATAGTAATACAACCGTTCTCTCGGCCAAAGATAGATCTGCTTGATCCGGAACACGGGGTAATCGTACTCCATCTCGTCTATCCTGCCCTTCCGCAATTCCAGGAACTCGCCGGCAATCGTTACTTTTCTCGCCCTGCGATACACGGCAGGATCCAGCAGCCCTTCGTCTTTCGGCAATATTGCCAGGAACCGCCCCTCGGAGCGACCGCTTTCCTCGAAATACCCGGAACCGTCAACCGGCACGTCCATCGCCTCGATTTGCGACCCTGCCTCAAGAAGTTTCGTATGAATGATGACGCCGCCCAGGATAAACAGCTTCCCGCGCTCCTGGTCGGGGTTTTCCCTCAGCGCGGCAAAAGATACCTTACGCTCGCCCTCCTCCAGGTAGCTCTTGTTGACTACCGGAGTGGCGCACGCCGAAAGTATCAAAGCGCCGGAGAAGAACAACGCATACAATCCGGTCCTCTTCATGGTTAATTGTCCCTCCTCTTGCCGGCCGTGTCAAGCGCGCAGAAAAAGTGCTTCCGGCAATCGGTCCAGGGATAAGATGTATGATACGCCATAGCTAGATTATATCAGATGAGAAGGGTATAAATGCCGGTGCGCTCAAAGGAAGTCGGCGCAGTGCGCATGCTCTTTGGAAGATCCGCTCGTACTACTCGCTCGCTCTATCCAGGAGCCCTATCGACGCTTCATCCAGTTCGATTTCTGTCGCAGCAATCAGGTACTTCAATTGATCCACGCTCGGGGCGCTGACGATCGGCGCCGTAATGCCGTGACGCGCCACGAGCCAGGCAAGGGACACGCTCGCAGGGGATGAACCGTATTGCCGGGCCACGTCATCCAGCGCTTTCAGAATACGACCCCCCCGGTCATTCATGTATATTTTTATTCCAAGACCCCGGACGCTTTTCGACAGATCCTTTTCCGACCGGTACTTGCCGGAGAGAAACCCGCTGGCCAGTGAATAGTAGGTGATCACGCCCAGCCCCCGTTCCCGGCAAAGGGGCTCGAGCGTTCGTTCATATTCGGCGCGGTCATAGAGATTATACCGCGGCTGCAGGCTTTGGTACGCCGGATATCCCCGCTGCTCGCTGATACGCAACGCCTCGGAAAGTCTTTCCGCGGTTAAATTCGAAGCGCCGATCGCCCGTACTTTGCCCTGCTTGATCAATTGAGCATAAGCGTCGAGAGTTTCTTCCAGCGGCGTATCGGCATCGTCGCGATGAGATTGATAGAGATCGATCGTTTCCGCCTGCAGACGCCGCAGGGAATCCTCGATCGCGCTCAAGATGTACGGTTTTGAAAGCCCCTTCCTTTTGGGGCCCATTTCGCTTCCCACCTTCGTCGCAATTACAACCCTGTCCCGCTTTCCGCTCTGTTTCATCCATTTGCCGATGATGGTTTCCGATTCACCGCCCTTGTTGCCGGCCACCCACCGGGAGTACGAGTCCGCTGTATCGATCAGGTTCCCTCCGGCTGCAATAAAAGCGTCGAGTATCGTAAAAGCCGCGCGCTCATCCACGGTCCATCCGAAAACATTGGTCCCAAGCGCGAGAGGCGCGACTTCAATCCCTGAATTGCCGAGCTTCCGTTTTTTCATCCTTCCGCCTCATTTTCGAATCAACAGAAAACCAATGTTCACGCGGATGCGCGCCTGGCACTTGCGCTTCGAATTGCCTTTCTCCGCGCGAGACGCTTTTTCGATATTCTTTTTTTAGGCTCACGGCCGGACGGACTGCGGCGTTTCGCTGCCCGTTTCTTCCGCCGACTCTTTCTTCGCGTGTTCGGCAGCGAGGAACATATACATGGCCGGGACCACGAACAGCGTGAACAGCGTGCCGATGGCAACGCCGGTCATGATCACGAGGCCCATATTGAACCTGCCGGCAGCTCCGGCGCCCGACGCGGTCACGAGCGGCAGGACCCCCAGGACCATAGCTGCGGTCGTCATGAGGATGGGCCGCAGACGAATGGCCGCAGCCTGTTCCACGGCCTCCCGTTTGCCCTTGCCTTCGCGCTGCAAGTCGTTCGCAAACTGCACGATCAGGATGCCATGCTTGCTGATGAGTCCGATCAGGGTGACGAGGCCCACCTCGGTATAGATATTGAGGCTCGCGCCTCCAAAGCCAAGGCTGATAAAGATCATGGCCCCGAAGATCGACATCGGCACGCTTATGAGAACAGTGAAGGGATCACGGAAACTTTCGAACAAGGCCGCCAATGCGAGGAAAATGATGACGAGGGCGAAAAAGAACGTGACCACCAATGCCGATGACTCCTGCACGTACTGCCGCGACTGGCCGGCGTAATCAATGCTGTAGCCGAGGGGCAGCACGTCCCTGGACAGGGTCTTGAGCGTGTCCAGGGCCTCGCCGAGCGTGACGCCCGGCTTCGTTACCGCCGAGATCGTTGCCGAATTGAGCTGCTGGAAGTGGTTGAGCGACTCGGGCACGACCGTCGTTTTTAGTTTTGCAATGGTCGAAAGCGGGACCGATGCCCCGGTCGGGGTCGTGATGTAATAGTCCTGCAGCTGCGACGCGTTGAGCCGATCGTGCTGCATCACCTGCGGGATCACCTTGTAGGAGCGGCCGGCAAGGCTGAAGTAGTTGACGTAGCCGCCGCCCAGCATCGACCCGAGCGCGCCGCCCACGTCCCGCATGGTCAGGCCGAGCTGGGCCGCCTTGTCACGCTCGAACTCCACCGTGGTCTCGGGCTTGTCGATTTTTAGGTCCGTGTCGAGGAACGCAAACTTCCCGCTTGCGTAGGCCTTGGCCATGAGCGCCTGCGACACGTCGTTCAGCCGCGCGAAGGGCTCCGTGGTGCCGATCACAAACTGCACCGGCAGGCCGCGGCCCGAGCCGGGCAAAGGAGGCGGCTGAAATGCGACGGCCCGCACTCCCGTGATCTGACCGAGTTTCATCTGTACAAGAGGCTGGATCTGGTCCGCTGTCTTTTTCCGTTCATTCCAGGGTTTCAGGACCATGCCCGCCACGCCCGAGTTGAGGCCGGAAACGCCGTCGAACTGGAACACATGGTCCGTTTCCGGGAACGACGCGTAGGTCTCGTACACCTGACGGGTGTAAAGCCTGGTCTGCTCCAGCGAAGCGTTCGGCGCCGCCGTGGCAAAAGCGATGATGATACCCTGGTCTTCCTGCGGCGCGAGCTCGCTCTTCGACGTCGCGTACAGGAAGTAAATGCTGCCCAGGATGAGGACGGCAAACACGCCCGTGACCGGGAGCGTATTCAGCGAGCCGTGCAGCAGGCGTTCGTAGGCGCTCCGCAGGCCGCCAAACTGCTTGTCGACCCAGGCCGCGAACCTTCCCTGGCCGCCCTGGGAGTACGGCTTCAGAAAGCGCGAACACATCATGGGAGACAGCGTGAGCGCAATGACTGCCGACACGGCCACCGCGCCGGCAAGCGTATAGGCAAACTCGGTAAACAGCGCGCCGGTCAGGCCTCCCATGAACCCGATGGGAATATACACTGCAATCAGCACGATCGAGATCGCGACGATCGGGCCGGCAAGCTCCCGCGCGCCCTGGATCGCCGCAGGAAACGGCTTTACGCCTGTCTCCATGTGCCGGTGCACGTTTTCCACGACAATAATGGCGTCATCAACAACAAGACCGATGGCAAGCACCAGCGCGAGCAGGGTCAGAAGGTTGATGGTATACCCCAAGACGAGCATGATGAAGAAGGCGCCGATCAGCGACAGCGGCATGGCGATCGTCGGGATGATCACGGACCGTACGGAGCCGAGGAAGAGGAAGATGACGGCGGTGACGATCAAAAGCGCCTCGGCCAGCGTCCAGACCACTTCGCGGATCGAACTATTCACGTACTTGGTGGCGTCGTAGACGATGCGGCCGGAAAGGCCCTGGGGCAATTGCTGCGAGATCGAGGGGAATGCCTTGCGCACGCCGTCGATCACGGTAAGCAGGTTTGCGGTGGGCGCCACCTTGATGCCGATGAACACGGCGCTCTCTCCGTCGAAGGCCACTGCCGTATCGTAATCCTCAGCGCCGAGCGTTACGTTTGCGATATCGCCGAGCCGTACGATCGCGCCGTTATGGGATTTGATCGCGAGGTTCCGGAATTCATCGACCGAGTGCAGGCCTGTATCGGCCGTAAGGTTCACGGTCACCATCCGGCCCTGGGTGCGCCCCACCGCGGAAATAAAATCGTTGTCAGCAAGAGCATTGCTGACCTCGGCGCCGCTCACCCCGTACGCCGCCATCCGGTCCGGGTCGAGCCAGGCCCTCAGCGCGAAACGGCGCTGGCCGAGGACCTCGGCTGTTTGCACGCCGTCAACGGCCTGCAGCTTGGGCTGGACCACCCGGATCAGATAGTCGGTGATCTTATTCGTGGGAAGTTCGGTGCTGTAAAACCCGATATACATCGAATCGATGGTCTCGCCGATGGCGATCGTGATCACAGGCTGCTGTGCGTCCCGCGGCAGCTGGTTCAGCACCGCGTTCACCCTCGTGTTGATCTCGGTCAGGGCCTTGTTCGGATCATAGTTCAGCCGCAGGTTCGCCTGGATCGTGCTGACGGAGAGCTGGCTCGACGAAGTGAGATAGTCGATCCCGTTCGCCTGGGCAATGGAGTTTTCGAGCGGCGTCGTAATAAAGCCGGCAACAAGCTCCGGATCCGCTCCGTAATAAATGGTTTGGACCGTTACCACCGCATTCTGGACCAGCGGGTACTGGCGCACGGGCAGGAGCCCCACGGACCTGAGCCCCAGGACCAGGATCAAAAGGCTCACCACCGTGGCAAGCACAGGACGTTTTATAAATAGGTCGGTAAATCGCATAAAAACTTTTTTCCCTTCCCTTTCACCCTGCCCCCCGTCTCCGCGTCTTCCTGTCGCACTTTACTGGTCCACGGTCTTCGGCGATTCTTCGTTCTCCGGCTGGACCTGATTGTTAATGACTACCGCGCTTCCGTTCCTCAGTTTCAGCTGACCGCTCGTCACCACGGTGTCGCCTTCCTTGACCCCCGAGAGGATCGCCACCTGGTCTCCGCGCGCGGGGCCCACGGTCACGAAACTCTGATGGGCGGTAAGAAGCGGCTTGCCGTCCTTCCCCGTTACCTTTTCCTGCACGATGAAGACCGTGTCGCCATAGGGGTTATACGTGACCGCCGTCTGCGGCAGCGTTAAATAGCGCTGTACTGCGCCGGCCTGGACTTCAACGGTCGCGTACATTCCCGGCAGCAGCGCATGCTTGGGATTTGCAATAGTCGCCTCGACCAGGAAATTCCTCGTGTCAGGGTCCACTTTCGGACTGATGACCGTTATCTTCCCCGTAAACGTCCGGCCAATGTAGGTGTCGGTTGTCACAACCACGGCCTGGCCGAGGAGGATTTGCGAAAGCTGTTGCTGAGGCAAATAAAAGTCCACAAAAAGCGGATTGAGCTCCTGGAGCGTAACGATCTTGTCGCCGGGATTCAGGTACTGGCCGCGGTTTACGGTGCTGATGCCGAGCCTGCCGCTGAAGGGGGCTCGAATGGTTTTTTTGTCGACCACTGCCTGCTGTTGGGCAACCTGGGCGCGTTTGCTCTTCAAGTCCGCCGCTTCGCTGTCCAGCGTCGCCTTGCTCACCGCCTGGATCTCGAACTGTTTTTTATCGCGCTCATAGGTCGTGTTCGCAAGATCTGCCGCTGCCTGGTAGGCATGCAACTGGGCGACGTCAGCGTCGGCGTTGAGTTCCACCAGCACCTGTCCTTCTTCAACCCGATCACCGGACAGGAAATGGACGGAACGCACCAGCCCTGATATCTCGCTGCTTACGTCGACGCCGCGGACGGCTCGCAGGCTCCCCACTGCTTTTACCTGCGGCTGCCAGGGTTGGTATTCAGCCTTTAATGCGGTCACGGCTGCCGGCGGCATCTGGAAGGACATATATTTTTTCATCATGCTGGCCTGGAATAGTTTAAAGCCGAACAAACCGCCGAACAACGCCGCCACGATCACCAGCATAATAATCATTCGTTTCGTCATAGGAGGACTCTCCGTAATTCCCGTAACCCGGACAAGCGGGAAAAGCTTTTGACAGGATAACAGGATAACATCAGGTAAGTGCTGATTTTGCTTTAAATAACTTCCTGTAAATCCTGTTATCCTGTCAAAGGTTTAAGATTTTCCCTATCCATTTTGAGCACTCTCATTTCTCCGCTCCGCGTCCCGGCGCCTCCGGGGTAGACGGCACATCCGATCCATCCTTGTGCGATGCCCCTCCCGGTGTCGACTCGTTTCTGTTCCACCACCCTCCGCCCAGGGCCTGGAACAATGCCGCCGTATCGGCAAACCGCGCGGCCTGCGCCTGGACAAGCCCGAGCCGTGTCTGCTGGTACTGGCGTTCGGCGTTCAGAAGCGACAGATAGCTCACCGCGCCAAGCCGGAATTGCTTCTGCGTCAGTTCGAGTGAATCGCGGGCGCTGGAATCGGCTTCGGCCTGCGCCTTGAGCGTGTTCGCATCCGCCTCCAGCGCACGAAGCACGTCCGCCACGTTCTGGAAGCCCTGCAGCACAGTCGCGCGATACTGGGCCGCAGCCTGATCAAAAGCAGCGATTGCCGCGCGCCGTTTAGCTGACAGTGCTCCGCCGTGGAAAAGCGGCTGCACCAATCCCCAACTAAGGCCCCAGACCATCGATCCGCTCTTGAAAAGCCCGCCTGAGGAAATTGCCTCTGATCCGTAATTGCCGCTCAAGTTGATCTGGGGATACATATTCGCCGTTGCCACACCGACCTGCGCGCTCGCCGCATGAAGCAGGGCCTCGGATGCGCGGATGTCCGGACGCTGGCGAACCAGAGATGACGGCAGACTCAACGGCAAGTCGCCCGGCAACTGCAATTCTGCGAGAGTGAACTCGGGAAGCGAGCCGGCCTCGCTCGGCATCCGGCCGGTAAGCACCGACAGCCGATGGCGGGCCGAAGCAAGATTCTTTTCATACGCCGGCAGGATCGCCTGCGTCTGGGCAAGCTGTGTCTGCTGCGCGAGCACGTCGGTGCGAGCCACCCCCCCCAGCGTGAACTGTTGCTCGACGACCTTGAGCTGCTGCTCCTCCGCTGCGATGATTTCCCTGGTGGCTTCTATCTGACCGCGCAAAAGGGCCTCTAGCACCGCCGTGGTAACGATGTTCGACGTAATGGTAAGGTACGCAGCCTCGAGCTGAAAACGTTCGAAGTCGACCTGCGCTTGCAAAGCCTCCAGTTCGCGCCGCGCGCCGCCGAAAAAATCAAGTGCGTAGGTCACGCTTACGGAGGCGTTGTAGAGCGTGAAAGGACTGAAGCTTGCATCCGGCTGCCCAAAGGCTGCGCCGGAGATCTTCTGCCGGGAAACCGAACCGGTTGCGTCCACCTTCGGGTAAACGGCTGAGCCGGACAGGGCGCTCAAACTCTCCTGCGCCTGGCGGACTGTCGCCCGGGCTGCGGTCAGTGTCGGGTTGCCAGCCAGCGCCCGGCGGATCACCTGATCCAGGGCCTCGGAATTAAACAGCGTCCACCATTCACCGGGAATGTCCTGTCCCGCTGCCAGGCGCTGGGCCGCACCGCCTGCCCCAGGCGCTGACGAGGTTTCAGCTGACAACAACCCCGCTGTATAGGCCTTCGTTTTCGGGGCTTCGGGTGATCTGAAATCGGGGCCTACAGCACAGCTCGTTATCGCTGCGCTCAGGACGGCCGCAATAACGACCCTTGCGTGCACGGCGTGAACAAGTCCTTCCAATGACGACATTTCTCCGGTATTTCCCCTTTCTGCAGGCAATTTACCGCTCGCTTCCATATGTGAAATCATAGCACAGCCGTTTTAAAAAAGGACTGTTTTTGATAAAATTCTGAACAAGGTATCAGAAGGCAAGCAGCCTTCAGAAGGAGTTTAAATAAATTTGGATATAGATATTTATGGGTTGCTTGGACAAACAAACTGTTGCAAAAGGCCGCAGGGAGCAGTGGAGCCCCCTCCGGCAGGAACCGGAGGCTCCCTTTTAACAACGCGACCTCCCGCGGACTACGGCGCATTACCCACGGCAGGAGCCGGGGGATTGCAAGTCGCGGGATTCATTTTCAGCCCCGGGATCCGTATTTTTTCCTACCCGCCCGTGTAAATTCTCTTGATTTTTTCTGCAAAAAGAATATAATCTGGCCGTTTTGCTTCATGTAAAGGGCCATGTCGTGAATGAAGCGGCTTGCTGCCGGTTCCGCCAGACTCAACGCTGCAGTGCGTTTTTTATCCAACTAATCCTTAATTGCGACAAACGCGCTGCTGTCATACAGATGAGAAGAAGGGGGGTGAAATAATATGAAAAAGATCACTGCAATCATAGCAGTTCTGGTTGTTGTTGCGTTTTTTGCCTTTGCCGGTTGCCAGAAACAGGAGGCTGCAAAGTCCGCAGAACAATCAGCAGTTACCTCAACGATGACTTCCACCGTGACGTCAACCATGCCGATGGCAACGCCGGGAAAGAAGTAACGCCCAGCAAGTTATGCCAAAAGCCCTCCGAAGAATCGGGGGGCTTTTCTTTTTTACCCGGGGCGGAAGCAGGTTGCAATCACTTCACCTTCTTCTATTGTATCTATTATAGTTGAAGAAAGACCTTCGCGCACCGCGATTACGATTTTCCGAAACAGGCTTCCTCGCGCATTACTTTCTCCCTGTAAAGTTGGTGGATCAGGTCCCGGTCAAATTCCTGTTCCTGCCGCAGCATCAGGTCCTTTTCCTTCTGGCTGAAATACTCCATGCAGGGCAGAAAAAAAATGACGGTCTTCTTTCTTTCTCCTATTATTAACCCTTGGGAACCGCGCCGTAATGCTATTGTACCACGATTGCCGCCGGCCTGTCAGGAAGCCCCGCCTTATACAGGATAATTATCATCCTAAATAGTTCCCGGCCCTTTGTCGGTGGTGTATAATGTACTTAACAGGAAAGTGAGGAGAGAAACATGTTTTCGAAAATCATCTTAGGATCAATGCTATTTCTTCCGCTGCTTCTCATTGCCCAGTCCGGCGCAATCGGGGCCACGCATCTTGAAAAGGCCACTTTTGCCGGCGGCTGTTTCTGGTGCATGACGCCGCCCTTCGAAAAACTGGACGGCGTGAAGGAGGTCATTTCCGGCTATACCGGCGGGCATACGAAGAATCCCACCTATGAGGAAGTGACGTCCGAGACCACGGGCCACCGGGAATCCGTCGAGGTCATCTACGATCCCGCTAAAATCAGCTACGAAAAGTTGCTCGATGTTTTCTGGAGACAGATCAATCCCACTGATGCGGGAGGACAGTTCGTGGACCGGGGGCCGTCCTACACATCGGCTATTTTTTACCACAATGAGGAGCAGAAAAAGCTGGCCGAGGAATCGAAGAGGAAGTTGGAACAGTCAGGCCGGTTTGACAAGCCGATCGTCACTGATATCCTTCCTGCCGGTCCTTTTTACCGGGCCGAGGACTACCATCAGGACTATTGGAAGAAGAACCCCCTCCGGTATAAATTCTACCGTTACAATTCGGGCCGCGATCAGTATCTGGCGAGGATCTGGGGAAAGGAACAGGAGGACCCGATGCCTGCTGTAAAAAACGAAGAGACATACGTGAAACCGACTCAAGAGGAGCTGAAGAAACTGCTCACTCCCCTGCAATATAAAGTAACGCAGGAGGGCGCCACCGAGCCGGCGTTCAGCAACGAATACTGGGACAACCACAAGCCCGGCATCTATGTCGACATCGTGTCAGGCGAGCCCCTGTTCAGTTCCCTTGACAAGTTCGATTCCGGCACGGGATGGCCGAGTTTCACCAAACCTCTCGAACCGGGAAATATCGTGACCAGGGAAGACCGGACGTGGTACCTTGCTGTCAGGACAGAGGTCCTGAGCAAACACGCCGGCTCGCACCTTGGCCATGTATTCAGGGACGGGCCGCCGCCGACGGGCCTGCGCTATTGCATGAATTCAGCGGCGCTCAGGTTCATTCCCAAAGAGGACCTGGTCAAAGACGGGTATGGGAAGTACGTGAAGCTCTTCGAGAGCCATTAACCTGGCCCGGAGAAGCCGGGACCAAAAGAGCGAAGATGAAAAGGGGCTCGCGCAAAGGCGCAAAGAACGCCAAGAAAATCTTTTAAGTTTCGGTTTAAACGAGTGGACTTTCTTTGCGAGCTTGGCGTCTTTGCGCGAAATTTTTTGCCGTTTTGAGGTTATCTTTATTTGTAACTGCCTAAAACGGCCCGCAGCCCGGGACCCCGAGTCTCCGGCTATGCGAACCGGCCGAGGGGAGTTCGTCCTTATTTCAAGATGCTGCCGCAGGCGCGGAATTGTAGGTGCCAACCTTGAAGCTGAACGTTCCCATCAGATGATAATGCGGCGTCGGTGAAATGGTTGAATCATAATCCGTAAGCATGACATCGTAAGAGCCGCTGACGTCGCCGGAGAGCGTCGAATCCTGGGAAAAGGAGATCGTGCCGCTCTCCACTTTCCTCAGGGTTGATTGCTGGCCGTTGAAAACCAGGAAGGAACCGGGAAATTTCTCATATTGCGCATTGTCTTCGATGGCAAATGTTTTGCCTCCGACGACGGGCATGTCGCCTGCAGCAGGCTTCTGAATATCGATCCTGAGCACGGTTTTGAAATTCGGGTCCCACACATTTTCCGCAATATCAGCCTGGATCGACCAGAATGAATCATTACAGGTGGAATAAAAGAAATTCGCCTTGAGGAGACCATATTCGTCGTAGGAGACCGTAAAGTTGTCCGTCGTATTTTGCACCGCCTTGCCGGTATCCGACGGAGAGACAGCGGCAGTGGCTGCGGTGGTCGATTCACCCGTTGCTACGGCGCCGGTTTGACCGCCTCCCGAGCCGCAGGCGGTCAACGTTCCTAAAGACAGGACGGCAACCAATACCGAAGTCATCAGCATGTGCTGCACCCGGATCGCGTGCGTTATGTGCTGCGGCTTGACATATCCTTCTTCAACAAGCACTTCGCCAAGTTTTTTCCCGCTTCGGGTTTGCTTGAGGAGCGCTGCATCAAGCTGTTGGCGGGTGATGTAACCTGACGAGATGAGAATTTGGCCGAGTCGAAGCGGGTTGGATGCCGGCTTCGAAGTCTGCTGGTTTTGCTGAAAATCGAGCAGCCTGTCCAGCTGCTGCTCCGTGAGCAGGCCGCGGCGGACGAGTATTTCACCGAGCTTGCCTCCCGTCCTCTGCTGCTCGCCCAGAGCTTGCCCGAGTTCCTCCTCCGTGATGTGTCCGGCCTGGAGGAGGAGCGCTCCAAGCATCTGGCGCACGCCGGCGGCGATCTTGACAGCCCCGTTGATGTCGTCGAGGCGTTCCTGGACCGCGAGAACGGCATTGATGTCCGTCGCATCGAGCACTCCCATCCTGACGAGCACCTGGCCCAGGAGTTCGTTGCTCTGTTTCTGCTCCTCCAGGGCGCGCCCAAGATCGGAGGTCGTCAGGAACCCCCCGTCCACGAGAATCTGTCCGAAAGGCCGTCTGCTGGGTTTT
>DAIDTZ010000234.1 GCA_027456925.1 Nitrospirota bacterium | reverse complement strand
TAAGATAATTGTTCGCTTTCCGTCTCAACTTGCCTGTAAGAGATGCGATCATCTCAGACTGCCGGTCTGCGGCCGATCGTTCCCCGCATGGCGCCGAGCCCCCTGCCCGGCAGCCGGAGGGCGGACGGGTTTTTCAGGATTTCTCTCAGTCTCGATGAATGAATATGGCAGATGGCCGCAGCAAGCGCGTCGGCGGCGTCTGCCGGATGAGGGACCTTCGGGAGGTCGAGCAAGGCCTTGACCATGAGCTGCACCTGCTTTTTTTCCGCTTTTCCGTGGCCGACGACCGCCTGCTTTACCTCCAGCGGAGCGTATTCAAAAACAGGCAGACCTGCGTTCATGGCGGCAAGAATAGCAACGCCCCGGGCGTGGCCGAGTTTGAGCGCTGATTGAATATTTTTGGAGACGAAGAGATCTTCAACCACCACGATCCGAGGCCGATGCTTAACAATGATCTTTTCCAGCTCCTCGTAGATCTTTTTGAGCCGCTGCGGGAAAGGCTGCTTGGCAGACGGGCTGATGCCTCCTGAAACAACATGGAAAAGCTTATGGTCTTCTTCTTCAACGATTCCGTACCCTGTCGTCAACGTCCCTGGATCAATCCCCAGCACCCTCATAAATCCCCCTGTCACATCCAGAAGTCAGAAGACAGACTGTCAGAAGTCGGACTGAATCAGGTCCTTCTGTCAGCTGCTTCTGTCTATGCTACTCCGCGTTCATGATCTCTTCGGGAATATCGAAGTTGGCGTATACGTTCTGCACGTCGTCGTTGTCTTCCAGCGTTTCCACGAGACGCAGCATCTGCTGGGCTTCCTTGCCGTCGAGCTTTACATAGGTCTGCGGGACCATGGTGATCTCGGCTACCTCGGGGACCACTCCACCGTCTTCAAGCGCCTTTTTGACTTTTTCAAAATCGTTCGGAGGCGTCGTAATGACGTAATTCTCATCCTCGGTCTGCATGTCCTCGGCCCCCGCATCGAGGGCAAGCGACATAAGCTTGTCCTCATCTACTTTTGAATGATTGACCACCAGATAGCCTTTCTTGTGGAACATCCAGGAGACGCAGCCCGCCTCTCCCATGTTCCCCCCGGCCTTGCTGAAAATGTTGCGAACCTCCGAAACCGTCCTGTTTCGGTTGTCAGTCATGACCTCGGCAATGACCGCCACGCCGCCCGGGCCATACCCTTCATACATGATTTCTTCGTAGGAGACTCCCGGCAGTTCACCCGTCCCTTTCTGGATCGCGCGCTTGATATTTTCAGCCGGCAGACTCACCCCCTTTGCCTTGGCGATTGCGGTCCTGAGGCGGGGGTTCCCGCCTGGATCGCCGCCGCCCAGTTTGGCCGCGACGGTGATCTCCTTGGCGAGTTTGGTGAAGATTTTCCCGCGCTTTGCATCGGTAGCGGCTTTTTTATGTTTCGTTGTTGCCCATTTAGAATGACCCGACATGAAACCTCCTGTGAAAATCAAATTCCAACAACCAAATAACAGATCCCAAATAATATCTAAACTGCAAATCCCAATATCCGAAATGTTTTAAATTTGGACCTTCGTGCTTGGAATTTATTTGTTATTTGGTGTTTGCTATTTCGTACTTGGTATTATTTATCTTTCTGCGGTCTGCAGGTCGTGCTCCATGTCTTCTTTGAGCTTCGTAAAAATCATCCTGCCTGCCGCGGTCTGGAGAACGCTCGTAACCGCCACGTCTACATTTTTATTGATATACTTGCGCCCATTCTCAACCACGATCATCGTGCCGTCATCGAGATAGGCAACGCCCTGCCCCAATTCCTTGCCTTCCTTGAGCACGAAGACCCGCATACTCTCCCCCGGAAGGGCGACCGGCTTTACCGCATTCGAGAGATCGTTGATATTCAGCACCTTCACACCCTGCAGTTCGGCCACCTTGTTCAGGTTGAAGTCGTTCGTAATAACCTTTGCACCAAGTTTCTTGGCCAGCGCAATCAGCTTACTATCGACTTCCCGGATCTTCGGGAAGTCCTCTTCGATGAGCCGGACCTCCATATGGCTCATTTTCTGTATCCGGTGCAGGATGTCGAGCCCTCTTCTGCCGCGCGCCCGCTTCAGCGAGTCCGAGGAATCGGCGATGTGCTGCAGCTCGTGCAGGATGAACTGGGGGATGATGATCGTGCCGTCCAAAAACTCCGTCTCACAGATATCGGCGATCCTGCCGTCGATGATCACACTCGTATCCATGATCTTGATATTTTCCTCAGTCCCGCTCTTGAACAGCTTCTTGATATTGGCGGGATTGAACCGTTCGCCTTCCCGAATCCCGATCATGATGCCGACGTACCCGAAAAAACCGTTCATGAGGAGCAGAATGAAGTTGACGATGCTCCGTTCGAGCGGCACCAGTTTCAGGGGAGCCGCAATGATATTCGCGGACGTCAGCCCGATGATGAAACCGAGAATACCGCCGATAATGACCTTTAATGAGACCCGTCGGAACAAAAATTCGGTAAGGATAATCAGAATTGCCACACTGAAGCCGACTGTCATGCCTTCAAACTTGCCAACCTGATCATAAAGCTGCGTAGATACATAGTACCCGAGCAGAGTACTTAAAAAGACAAATAACATGCGAATAAGATTAAGTCCCATCTTTCTCACCTCCTTTTTCACCTGACGTAGTAATAATTAATATGGATAAATACCTGGTAGCCGGGGGAACAACTCCATTGTGAGGGAATCGAGTTATTCAGGTTTATTCAGGCCTGACGGTTACGAACAGGTCCTGACCTTTCCTGCGCAGAAGGAGCAGTATTCTCTCTTCGCCCTTTATCTTTGACGCCATTTTCTTATATTCTTCCATCGTGGCCACGTTTTGCTGATTGATCTGCAGAATAATATCGCCGGGTTTTACCCCGGAATCAGCGGCCATGCTGCCCGCTTCCACCTTGATGACCAGCACACCTCGCTCGGTTTTATCATAACCATAGCGCTGCGCAAGGTCCGGGGTCAGCTGGCGGACAACCAGGCCGGCCAGGGCCGTACTTTCTTCTTCATTCGGAGCAGAGCCGGAATCCGGTTCGCCGGTTGAGGCCTCGGCAATCTTTTTCGGCAATTCCGCGATGACAACGTCCAGCTCTATTTCCTTTTTCCGGCGAAACACCTTGACCTTAATCTTGGAGCCGATCGGCGTCTGCGACACCATGTTACGCAAATGCCCCGTATCCTCAACTACCTTGCCGTCATACTGAAGTATCACGTCTCCCTGTTTGATTCCCGCCTTCTCCGCCGGGCTCCCCTTCATCACGTCCGAGACAAGCGCGCCCTTCAGGTCCTTGACGCCGAACTCTTCCGCAAGACCAGACGTGATTTCCTGGATACTGACGCCGAGCCAGCCGCGCACGACCTTTTTGTATTTTACCAGGCTGTCCATAACCTGACGCGCCATGCTGCTCGGCACCGCAAACCCGATGCCCTGGTACCCGCCGGTCCGGGACAGGATGGCGGTATTAATCCCGATCAGTTCACCCCGGGCGTTGACGAGTGCGCCCCCTGAATTGCCCGGATTGATGGCCGCATCGGTCTGAATGAAGTCTTCGTAATCCGCTATGCCCACATTGGCGCGGCCGACAGCGCTGATCACGCCCATGGTAACGGTCTGGTTCAACCCAAAGGGGTTCCCGATCGCGAACACGGTCTCCCCTACTTTCAATTTATCGGAATCCCCCCAAGGCAGCGCAGGCAAATCTTTTGCATCGATCTTTATAACGGCAATATCGGTTTTCGGGTCCGCTCCGACCACCTTGGCTTTATAGTCCTTCTTGTTAAAGAGCAGGACTTTGATCTCCTGCGCTTTTTCTATGACGTGATTGTTCGTAACGATGTAGCCGTCCCCGGACACGATGACTCCGGACCCCAGACTTTGCTCCTTATGCTCCTTCGGAGCGTTCGGATGGGGAAACTGGTCGCCGAAAAACCTCCTGAAAAAAGGGTCGTCGAAGAGGTCATACGGCGCCTCATCCCGCGACTTGATAACCCTCGTCGTGGAAATATTCACGACCGACGGCGTTGCAACCGCTGCGACCTCTGACTGGGCTTCGGAGAGCTGCGTCAGGATATCTATCGACTTGGACGATATCTGGCTCTTGGCAGGAAGGGGCGAGGTGATGTTGAGACGCGACGACAACACAAGCCCGACAATCACGCCGAGAACGAGAATGAACGCCGCCCCGAAATAGAATCTCTTCTTGTTCATCATTATTAAGAAAAACCTCCAGCAGGCAGGGTTGTTCAAAACCCAAAGTATCCACCGACAACACGTTCTTTTTGGTTTTTATTATTCTACCAGAAAGAAGCGAGAGTTTTCAAGCCCTTTTTATTATTGACAAAAACAGCTCGTGCACTATAATACTGTCTAAATTCGCCGTAGAGCAAGGGAGAGCCTATATTGATGTCAACGCACCCCGGCAAACAAGCAACCCTTCACCGCCTGGAAAAACTGGACAAAAAATATATCTGGCATCCCTTTACCCAAATGCAGGAATGGGAAAAAGAACCTCAACTCATCATCGAGAGCGGCAAGGGATGCACGCTCACCGACGTCCATGGTAAACGCTACATCGACGGTGTGTCCTCGCTTTGGGTCACGGTTCACGGCCACCGGAAAAAAGAAATCAACGCAGCCATAACAAAACAGCTCGGGAAAGTGGGCCATACCACCCTCCTCGGCCTTTCAAACGTTCCGGCCATTCTCCTCGCGGAAAAACTGGTAAACATCGCGCCAAAAGGCCTTTCGAAGGTCTTTTACTCCGACAGCGGGTCCACGTCCGTGGAGATCGCGCTCAAGATCGCCTTTCAATACTGGCAGCAGAAAGGCCCCCAGTTTCAAAAAAAGACCGGGTTTCTCTCTCTCACGGAAGCATATCACGGCGACACCATAGGGTCCGTAAGCGTGGGAGGCATCGAACTCTTCCACGCGACCTACAAACCGCTCTTGTTTCCGGCCTACAAGATTGAATCGCCGCACTGTTACCGCTGCAAGTATGGGTTGAGCTATCCGGAATGCCAGAAAACCTGCCTGGTCCACGCCGAGAGAACAATCCAGAAATATGCTTCCGTGACCGCAGCGCTGATCATCGAGCCGCTCGTGCAGGGTGCTGCCGGCATGCTTATGCAGCCGCCGGGCTATTTGAAGAAGATCCGTGAACTATGCACAAAAAATAATGTACTTTTGATCGCCGATGAAGTTGCAACAGGCTTCGGAAGGACCGGAAAGATGTTCGCCTGCGAACACGAGCAGGTCGCGCCGGACATCTTGTGCATTGCCAAAGGCATTACCGGAGGCTACCTCCCGCTTGCGGCAACACTCACCACCGACGAGATCTACAGGGGATTTCTTGGGGATTACCGTGAGTTTAAAACCTTTTTTCACGGCCATACGTATACCGGCAACCCCCTCGCCTGCGCCTCTGCAATCGCCAGCATCGACCTTTTTCGAAGTGAAAAGATCCTCTCGAAGCTTCAGCCGAAGATTGCCTACCTCGCAAAAGGATTAAAACAGCTCAGGGCGCTGGAACATGTAGGCGAGGTCAGACAGAAGGGGTTCATGGCCGGCATCGAACTGGTGAACAACAGGCTGACAAAAGAGCCTTATCCTGTGAATGCCAAAATCGGCTCTCGGGTCACCCTGGAATGCCGCAAACAAGGCCT
This sequence comes from Nitrospirota bacterium, assembly GCA_027456925.1. GTDB lineage: Bacteria > Nitrospirota > UBA9217 > UBA9217 > UBA9217 > JAJYKN01. The sequence goes on along the minus strand of DAIDTZ010000234.1, from coordinate 16,530 downwards.
CATTATACGACCGCTGGGCAATGTGATCGTGTTCATGCCGCCGCTTTCAATATCTCTTAAGGAACTGCAACGCTCATTGCAATTCCTGCACGCCTCCATTAGTGAAATCACGAAGAACAGGTGAGAGTTCCGGCCCCACGCTCATTTGTTCCGTTCCCCTTCCGCTGACTCGGGAGAAGACGCCTGGCCCGTTTCCCGCACCAATTCATTCAATGCCTTTATCGCTTTGGCCGCTTTCTTTCCCTTCTCCTCGGACTGATGCTTTGCATCTTCGATTACGCCGCCGGTCGTTCGGACCAATCGAACCACATCTCCGGCATGCATAAAGATCAGATAGACGGTCACTGCCCACAGGAGCGTAATTCGCGCAATAATAACCGCTTTTTTGTGATCAGCCTCCAGTATTCCCAAAATCATAAATGCGAATACTGCGCTTACCACGATAATTGAGGAAAGAAGCACCCCTTTGCTGAAAAAACCTGTTTCATCCTGCTGAACACCCGGTCTTTCAAGCGCCGTGCTCGACGCCTGCCCCCCATTTTCGGCCGGTTGTTCAGATGTTTGCCGGTTTTGAGGCGGCGTGCGATTCTCCTGATCCGCTTCGCCGCTCACAATTTTAGCTGTTGCCCGATATTGTTCAGGAATGGACTGGAGATCATCGGCAAAACAGATCAACCCGTCTCTGTCCAGGTATTTATAGATCGCGGCATAACCGGATTGGGCAAGCAGAAAAATGAGGACGCAACAGAGGCAAAGTATAAACGGGAAAGTTATTCTCATCGAAAGCCTCCTGGCGTTTATGGCAATGCAAATTCTAGTTAGATCGTTTCTTAAAGTCAACAAATCATTAAGGGTATTTTTGGGGTATGCGCCTTTAGCTCTGCACGAAGGGAGAGCATGCACGAGATTCTGTTTAGGCGAAAGGCCTGCAATAACTTGCGTAAACAGGGACGCGATTCCAGAGGAAGGCCGGATTGCCAGCCTGCCCTGATCCGGTGTTTTTTCTTGACAAAACGCGGCTATCTCTATATAATTCCAATCTTACAGCCCCGGGATTAAAAGAAATGGTCATCAAAATCAACGACATACCTCCGGAGGGGCTCACCCTGGAGCTTGCGCAGAAACTGGATTTGTTCGATAAAGGCGCCGACTCCACGGAGTTTACGGCTAAGCTCCGGATAACCCCGGAAGGAAAAGGTATCTTTAACATTGCCGGGCGGGTCCAATCATCGGCGATACTAGAATGCAGCCGCTGCTTGGCCAGCTTTCCCTACCGGATCGATACTGAGTTGAACATTGACCTGACCCCGGTAAGCTCCCTGGGCAATGGTCCCGAACATGAGCTCGTTGCGGGAGAGCTTGATGTAGAGTTTTACCGGGGAGACCAGATTGAGCCGGTCGAGTTGATTAAGGAGCAGTTGCTCGTTTCCCTGCCCATGGTCCCGCTTCACAGCCCTGACTGCAAGGGCCTTTGCAGCGTCTGCGGAACGGACTTGAATAAGACGGAATGCGGTCATCAGCGGAACGGGCCGGGAGAATTCGGCGCCTTTTCCGCTTTGAAGGATTTACTTAAAAAATGACGGTTTCTCTCCGGAGAAATGTCGCCCTGAGCGAAGCGAAGGGTCTCTCAACAAAAATAGCTTAAGGAGCATTACACGAAATGGCAAACCCAAAACACAGACATTCCAAATCCCGCAGAGACAAGAGACGCACACAAAAACAAAAACTCACGGCCCCGAACCTGACAGCCTGCCCGCAGTGTCAGGAGGTCAAGCAGCCTCATCACGCTTGCATGTCCTGCGGCACCTACAACGGCCGCGAGATCGTAACTGTTCAGCAGATATAATACGAAGCGTGCTCAAAGGCAAAGGGATGATACTGTTTTTCCGTATGACCCTTTGCCTTTTATATTGTAGGGAGTCTGTATGAAGATTGCCGTTGATGCCATGGGGGGGGACAATGCGCCGCATGCCGTCGTCGCCGGGGCTATTGAGGCGGCAGCGGAGTACGGCGTCAGCATCATCCTTGTCGGCATCGAGCAGACCGTCCAGAAAGAGCTGGACAAGTACCCCCAGGCCCAAACGCTCCCCCTGGAGATTCGAAATGCCACCGAAGTCGTGGACATGCTCGATTCCCCTGCCACGGTTTTTCGCAGGAAAAAAAATTCGTCCATTCGCGTGGCCAATGACCTGGTCAAGAGCGGCGAGGCGGTTGCCGTAGTCAGTGCCGGGCATTCCGGAGCAGCCATGACAACATCGCTGTTCGTTCTGGGACCGATCGAGGGCGTCGAACGGCCGGCTATTGCCACCTTTATGCCGTCCATCAAAGGGACGTCCATCATCCTCGATATGGGCGCAAACGTGGATTGCAAGCCGAACCACCTCCTGCAATTCGCCGTCATGGGCGACGTCTACGCGAAGTATCTGCTGAAGATCCACAACCCCCGCGTAGGGCTCCTTTCCATCGGGGAGGAGGAAACCAAGGGGAACGAACTGACGAAGGAAGCTTTCAAACTCCTGACCGAGACCTCGCTCAATTTCATCGGGAACGTCGAGGGGCGTGATGTTATGTCCGGCAATGCGGATGTGATCGTCTGTGACGGTTTTGTCGGCAACGTCGTGCTCAAAGTTTCCGAATCCGTTGTCGAGGCCATCGGCCTCTACATCCGGGAAGGAATCGGCAAGAGTCTGTTACGGAAGCTGGGCTACCTGCTGATGCGGCCCGCGTTCGATTCATTCAAACGCCGCGTCGACTACGCCGAATACGGCGGAGCGCCCCTGGTCGGCATCAACGGGATCAGCATCATCGGCCACGGCCGTTCTTCCGCTCGTGCCATAAAAAATGCCATCCGCGTCGCCGCCGAGCTTGCGAAAAGCGAAGTCAACAAACACCTCCACGAGGATATCGAAAAAAATATGGAACTGACCAGGGCCAGATGATTCACGCACGGATAACAGGGACCGGCTCGTTCGCGCCCAAGAAAATCATCACCAACCAGGATCTGGAAAAACTCGTCGATACCACCGATGAGTGGATCACTGAGCGAACGGGCATCAAGGAACGTAGGATAGCGGAAAAGGGCCAGAACACCTCCGACCTCGCGTATGAAGCCGGGAAGAAAGCGCTGAAAGCGGCAGGGCTCACCGCTCAGGAACTGGACCTCATTCTGGTGGCGACCATGACGCCGGACACGATCCTCCCGAGCATGGGATGTGTGCTGCAGGATAAGCTCGGGGCAAAAAACGCGGCAGCCTTCGATATTGCCGCCGCCTGTTCCGGGTTCATCTACGGACTATCCATTGCCGATGCCTTTATTAAGGCTGGCGCCTATAAAAACATCCTTCTTGTAGGGGCCGAGGTCCTGTCGCGGTTCACCGACTGGGAGGACCGCGCAACCTGTGTCCTCTTTGGAGACGGCGCCGGCGCGGTCGTCATCCAGCGGCATGCGGGGAAGCACGGGATCCTCTCGACACACCTTCACTCCGATGGTTCTCTCGGTGATCTGCTCCATGTTCCGGCGGGCGGCGCCCAACACCCGGCGTCCCACGATACGATCCGCAAACGGATGCATTTCATAAAAATGAAGGGCAACGAGACCTTCAAAGCAGCGGTGCGAGCACTCGAAGGCGTGGTACAGGAAGCGCTGGAGCACAACAAAGTGAAACCGGAAGAGATCGATCTGCTCGTTCCGCATCAGGCCAATCTGCGCATCATCCAGGCAATGGCGCAGCGCCTGAACATGCCCATGGAAAAAGTCGTGCTGACGCTTCCGAAATACGGCAACACGTCGGCGGCCTCGATCCCCATGGCCCTCGACGAAGCGGTCCGCGACGGCAGGGTGAAAGAAAATCATCTTCTTCTCTTTGAAGCCTTTGGCGGAGGACTCACCTGGGCCTCGGCCCTTGTGCGATGGTAATGTGAAATTAATTGAGCAAAAGTAAATTCTTGATATAGATATAGTGCGGAGGATTCGATGGATTATTTACTGACGGAAGAGCAGATCATGATACGGGACCTTGCGCGGCAGATTGCCGTGGAAAAGATCGTTCCCGTTCGCGCAGAACTCGATGAGCAAAATAAGTTCCCCTCGGATATCATGAAAGCGCTTGCGCAGGCCGATCTCCTGGGCATTTACATCCCCGAGGAATATGGCGGTCTCGGCAAGAAGTCCCTGGAGCTGTGTATTGCCGTCGAAGAGCTCTCCAAGGCCTGCGTCGGAGTTTCGACGAGCTACGCGGCCAATGCACTCGGCACCTACCCTATCCTGCTTCATGGGTCCGATGAACAGAAGAAGAAATACCTTCCCAACATCGCAGCGGGCAAAAAGCTCGTGGCCTTCGGGCTGACCGAGGCCAACGCCGGCAGCGATGCAAGCGGAGTCCAGACCACGGCCAAGCTCGACGGAAACGAATATGTGCTGAACGGCACCAAGCAGTGGATCACGAACGGCGGCGAAGCCGATATCTATACCATTATCGCGATCACCGACAGGTCCAAGGGGCCGCGCGGAGCATCGGCCTTCATCGTGGAGAAAGGCACTTCCGGCTTCACCTTCGGTAAAAAAGAAAATAAGATGGGCATCCGCGCATCGTCCACGACGGAGCTCATCTTCAACAACTGCCGCATCCCCAAGGAAAACCTCATCGCCAAGGAAGGCATGGGGTTCATCGTTGCCATGAAAACCCTCGACAGCTCCCGCACCGGCGTGGGCGCCCAGGGCGTCGGCGTGGCCCAGGGGGCCATTGATGAGGCCATCAAGTTCGCCAAACAGCGGGTGCAGTTTGGACAGCCCGTCACTTCGTTTCAGGCCGTCCAGCACATGCTCGCCGATATGCAGACCCAGACCGAAGCCGCGCGTGCGCTTGTGTATTCCGTGGCGCGGTTTATCGACAGCGGCGCAAAGGACGTATCCCGCGCTTCGGCCATGGCCAAGCTTTTCGCCACCGACGTTGCCATGAAAGTGACCACCGACGCGGTGCAGGTCATGGGCGGATCGGGCTACATGAAAGAATATCCCGTCGAGAAAATGATGCGCGACGCCAAGATCCTCCAGATCTACGAGGGTACCAACCAGATACAGCGCAACGTCGTGGCCCTGGACATGATCAAGGAAGCGACGAGACAAAAATAATTATTAAGCCACAGATGAATACAGGAAGACATTTCTGATTGAACATCTTTGCGGCGCATCTCTGTGGTTCAATATGTTTTTTTGGAGAAAGCAAGAATGAACATCATCGTTCTCGTTAAACAGGTGCCGGACACATCGGAAGTCAAGATCAACCGCGAGACCAACACGCTGATCCGCGATGGTGTGCCGAGCATCATCAATCCTTTTGACATGTATGCCGTCGAAGAAGCCCTTCGGCTCCGGGAGAAACACGGCGGCAAGGTCACTGCAATCACCATGGGTCCTCCCCAGGCTGCTGAAGCGCTGAAAGAAGCCGTTTCCCTCGGCGTTGACGACGCGGTGCTCCTTTCTGACCGGGCTTTTGCCGGTGCGGACACCTGGGCGACTTCCTATGCTCTTTCCCAGGGTATAAAGAAAATCGCCGAGTACGACCTCGTCATCGCCGGCAAACAGGCGATCGACGGCGACACGGCCCAGGTGGGTCCGGAGACCGCCGACATGCTCGGCATCCCCTTTGTCGCGTATATAAGGAAGATCGAACAAGTTGAGGGGAACAAGATGATAGCGGAGCGGCTCATGGATGAGGGGTATGATGTCGTAGAAACATCCCTGCCCGCGCTCATCACGGTCGTGAAAGAAATCAACCAGCCCCGGGTCCCTTCCTTCAAGGGCAAGATGAAGGCCAAGAACCTGAAGGTCACCGCCTGGAATGCGAAGGATATCGGCGCCGACGATAATAAATGCGGACTCAAAGGCTCTCCGACGAAGGTCGTGAGGATATTTCCGCCCGCGCCCCGCGGCCAGCGGGAGATCCTGACCGGGAGCATGGAAGACCAGATCACGACGTGTGTAAAAAAATTGAAGGAGCAATCATTCATCATCTAATGCGGAACGCTCCTGCCCCGGCTTTTGCGAAAACGCCGGGACAGTCGGAATGACGGAACGAAGCCATTTGCAGTCTCCTCGCCCCCGCCCTTCCCCCTGCGCCTTCTGCGATTAATTGATTTTTTTTAAGGAGCAATCACGTGAGTGTTCGAATCATATCCGATAAGTGCACTGCCTGCGAAACCTGCATAACCGCATGTCCCTTCGGCGCCAGCGAAATGCGCGACGGCAAGGCTTTCATCACCGAAGTCTGCACCATGTGCGGTTCCTGCGTGGAAGTCTGCGAGTTCAAAGCCATTGAGAGAATGGAAGAGGCGACAACGCCTGCGGTGGACCTCTCTGCGTACAAGGGCGTGTGGGTCTTTGCTGAACAGCATAAGGGGGATGTGGCCAGCGTCGCCCTCGAACTCCTCGGCGAAGGCCGGAAACTAGCCGACAAAAGGAAGACAAAGCTTTCCGCGGTATTCATCGGCCACAACATCAAAAGCAAGGCAAAAGACCTGATCGCCCATGGCGCCGACCTGGTCTACCTCGCCGATGATCCGGCGCTCAGGGATTTCAATGACGACTCCTATGCCGCGATCCTGACTACGCTCGCAAGGAAACACAAGCCCGAAATCATCCTGGCGGGCGCGACGGCCATCGGCCGCTCCTTCTTTCCCAAGGTTGCCTCTTCCCTCTATACCGGTTTGACAGCTGATTGCACGGTCCTCGACATCGATGCCGAGACAGGCCATTTGCACCAGACGCGTCCTGCCTTCGGCGGCAACATCCTTGCTACCATCGTGACGCCGAATCACCGTCCCCAGATGGCCACCGTACGGCACAAGGTCATGAAGCCGGCTCCGCGCAATGATTCACGTATCGGCGATATCATCGAAATACCGTACACGCAAGCAGGAGACCTTCGCACGCGGGTCATCAAGACCATCGAGGAATTGGGCGAAACCGTAAACATCTGCGAAGCCGATATCATCGTGGCCGGCGGCCGCGGCCTCGGCAGCGCAAAAAACTTCCACCTGATCGAAGAACTTGCCAAGGTGCTGGGCGGCGCTGTGGCAGCGACCCGGGGAGCCGTCGATGAAGGATGGATCCCCTACCCCCACCAGGTAGGCCAGACCGGCAAGACCGTCTGCCCCAAACTCTACATCGCCTGCGGCATCTCCGGCGCGATCCAGCATGTCGCCGGCATGCAGTCGTCGGAAGTGATCGTGGCAATCAACAGGGACCCCGATGCCCCCATCTTTAACGTCGCCACCTACGGCATTGTCGGCGACGTGCACGAAGTCGTCCCGATCATGATCAAGAAAATACGGGAGATGCGGGGATAACATGAAAATCGCTTTTCTTTTTCCGGGCCAAGGCTCCCAGTATGTCGGCATGGCCAAGGAATTCATCGAGAATTTTCCGGAATCAAAAGAAGTGTTCGACGTCGCCGGTTCTGCGCTTGGGCTTGATCTTGCTGAACTATGCAGGAGCGGCCCTGTCGAGAAACTCAACATGACGGAGAACACCCAGCCTGCGATCCTGACCGCGAGCATCGCAGTCCTAAGGCCTCTGGAGCGCAGAGGGTTAGCCGCAACAGCAGCCGCGGGCCACAGTCTTGGCGAATATACGGCGATCACCGCTGCTGACGGATTCGAGCTCAAGGATGCCGTAACCCTGGTCCGGAAGCGGGGACAATACATGCAGGAGGCCGTGCCCGCGGGCGCGGGGCTTATGGCCGCGATCCTCGGCATGGCCAGGCAGGACGTAGAAAAAACTTGCCTTGAAGCCGCTAAAAATGGTATAGTTGCCCCTGCAAATTACAACTCCCCGGGCCAGATCGTGATTGCCGGGGAGAAGGGCGCAGTGGAAAAGGCCATGGAACTCGCAAGGTCCGCAGGGGCAAAAAAAGTTATTCCCCTATCGGTAAGCGTTCCCTCGCACTGTGCCATGATGAAAGCTGCCGGCGAACGGCTCTCGCAGGAGCTTGAGAAGATAACGATCAACGATCTGCGATTCCCGATCGTGAACAATGCCGATGCGAAGTTCCTCCGAACGGCGTCGGAGTTACGGCCGTCGCTTATAAAACAGATCAGCGCTCCCCTGTTCTGGGAGGACTCGATCACAACGATGGCGGCCGACGGATACGACACGTTCGTCGAGATCGGACCCGGCAAAGTGCTTTCGGGTCTGGTCAAACGGATCGCCAAGGACGCAAAGGTTCTGAACGTTGAAGACCAGAAGAGCATGAACGAAACGCTGCATGCGTTGGGAATATAAAAAGACAGGGGCGATGGTCACGCAGCAAGGGAAAATTGCCGGAAATCCATGGCCCTTGACCCATGACCCTTTGAAGTCAAGGAGTAATCAATGAGTCTCAGCGGGAAAATAGCTCTCGTCACCGGCGCAGCCCAGGGCATCGGAAGGGATATCGCGCTTGCACTCGCAACTGACGGAGCCGACGTCGCCATCTGCGACGTGAACCTCGACGCCGCACACAAAACCGCGGGAGACATTGAGGCCAAGGGCAGAAAATCGCTGGCCCTCAAGGCCAACGTGGCCGCTTCCGCAGACGTCATCGCCATGATCGACCAGGTGGTCGAGAAATTCGGCAGGATCGATATTCTGGTGAACAACGCCGGTATCACGCGGGACGGCCTCATCCTCCGCATGAAGGACGAGGACTGGGACCTGGTCTTGAGCATCAACCTGAAAGGCTCGTTCCTTTGCACCAAGGCAGCGCTCAAGTATATGTCCAAGCAGCGGGGCGGGACCATCATCAACATCGCTTCAATCGTCGGGGCCATGGGCAACGCGGGCCAGGCCAATTATGTCGCCTCCAAGGCCGGCCTTATCGGCCTGACCAAGACCATTGCCCGCGAATACGCGAACCGCGGCATCACGGCAAATGCCGTTGCGCCGGGTTTTATCGATACGGCGATGACACAGGCCCTGTCCGAGAACGTTCGGCAGGAGCTGGCAAAGCAAATCCCCATGGGCAAGCTCGGCACGCCTGAGGACGTTGCGAATGCGGTCCGGTTCCTCGCCTCCCCGTGGGCGTCTTACATCACCGGACAGGTGATTCACGTGAACGGCGGGATGTACATGTAGTTTTAACGGAGTTCAGCGTACCAGGTACAGAACAGTCAATAAAAAAGGGAAAGAACATAACCAGAGGAGGATAACAATGGCTGATGTAGAGGTAAAAGTAAAAAAGATCATATCTGAGCAGCTCGGCGTTCCCGAAGCGGACGTAAAGCCCGAAGCCTCATTCGTGAACGATCTCGGCGCGGACTCACTGGACACCGTGGAATTGGTGATGGCGCTCGAAGAGGAGTTTGGAGTCGAGATCCCCGATGAGGATGCCGAAAAGATCGGGACCGTCCAGAGCGCCATCGACTATATCAAAGCAAAAGCGAAATAACGGCGTTCGATGAGCAAGTCTTAGAAAGTCCTATACGTACGATAATTCAAAAAGCCAGGAGACCTTTTTCGCGACCGCGGGACGGGTTTTTTGGCTTTTCGGATTTTTTGCACAGGAGAAACAGTCCCTAAACACCGGACGGAAGCTGAACTCGGTCTTTTCCATTTGAGATCATCCGTCGCAATTTATGGTCCGATAGAGCATCAGTCTCTAACGGAGTTTATCCAGGAGGTATCCTCTCTTGAAGAGAAGAATCGTCGTGACCGGCATCGGGATGATCACCCCCGTCGGACTTGATACGGAAACAAGCTGGGAAGGTCTGATCAACGGCAAGTCCGGCATCGGCCCCATCACGCAGTTCGATGACAAAGGCATCCCGACGCAGATCGCCGGCGAGATCCACGGCTTTGAGCCCGAGAAATACATCGAACTCAAAGAGATCAAAAAAATGGACCGCTTCATCCATTTGGGGATCGCCGCAAGCCAGATGGCCATGGATTCAGCAGGGCTCAAGATCACGCCGGAGAACGCCGAGCGCATCGGCATCATGGTAAGCGCCGGCATGGGCGGACTTCCGGCTATCGAGAGGTACCACAAGGTCTATCTCGAACGGGGGTTCCGCAAAATAACTCCCTTTTTCATCCCCATGCTGATTATTAATGAAGTGGCCGGCATCCTCTCGATCCGGTACGGCGCCAAAGGCCCCAACATCTGCGTGGTCACGGCATGCGCAACGGGGACCCATTCCATCGGCGAGGCCTTCAGGACTATTGAGCGGGGAGATGCCGATGCGATGATTGCCGGCGGCACGGAATCCTGCATCTGCCCGCTCGGTGTTGGCGGGTTCAATGCCATGAAAGCGTTGTCCACGCGAAACGACGAACCCCAGCGGGCGAGCCGTCCCTTCGACAGCGACCGGGACGGGTTCATCATGGGTGAGGGTTCCGGGGTCATGGTCCTCGAAGAGATGGAGTTCGCCCTAAAACGCGGTGCGCGTATCTTTGCCGAGGTGGTCGGCTACGGCGCCTCGGGCGACGCCTATCACATCACCACCCCGGCGCCGAACGGAGACGGGGCCGCACGATGCATGAAGCTGGCGATCAAGGATGCGGGCATTGCTCCGACCGAGATGGGTTACATCAATGCCCACGGCACCTCCACCAAGTTCGGCGACGAGCTTGAAAGCATCGCCATAAAAACCGTTTTCGGCGACTATGCCTATAAAATACCGGTCAGCTCCACCAAGTCCATGACCGGTCATCTGCTTGGCGCTGCGGGCGGGGTGGAAGGTGTCATTTCCGTTCTCGTCCTGGACCGGGGGATTCTGCCGCCGACGATCAACCTCGACAACCCGGATCCGGAGTGCGACCTCGATTATGTCCCGAACAAAGCGCGGCAAGCGCGGGTGGACGTGGTCATGTCGAATTCCTTCGGCTTCGGCGGCACGAATGCCTGCCTGATCTTTAAACGATTCCGGAAATAAGATGCCTTCTCTTTCGGACATCCAGCAGCGCATCGGCCACCGGTTCCGGAATCAGGAACTCCTCGAACGGGCGCTTACGCACAAGTCCTACGCGAATGAAAACCGCGTTCCTGCGCACAACGAGCGGCTTGAATTTCTGGGGGACGCCGTTCTCGGTCTCGTCATCAGCGAATACCTCATGAGAACCTGCCCGGATTCAACGGAGGGAGACCTCTCGCGACTCCGGGCCGCAGTGGTGAGCGAGCCGGCCCTTGCGTCCCTCGCCCGCGAAATCGGGCTCGGCGGCTACCTGCTCCTCGGCAAGGGAGAAGAACAGACCGGGGGCAGGGACAAGGACTCGCTGCTCGCAAACACGCTTGAAGCACTGATCGCTTCCATCTATCTCGATGCGGGGACTGCCGCCGTCGAAACGTTCGTCCTCGGGTTGTTCGAAGAAGCCATCAAAAAGACCTGCGCCTCCCGCAGCACGCTCGATTATAAAACCGAACTCCAGGAACTGTGCCAGGAGCGGCTAAAACAGCTTCCCGAATACCGTATCGCGTCAGAGACCGGCCCCGACCATCAGAAGCAGTTTGAAATCGAGCTTTTCATCAAAGGAGATGTCTACGGTCGCGGCATCGGCAAAAACAAAAAGGAAGCCGAGCAGAAAGCAGCGAAAGAAGCGCTGGGCAAATTTACCACAGGAGATCAGGAGCCGGGAACCGAAAGCCGGAAATAATCCCGACCCCTCTCCGTTGCTCTCCTGTCTTGCCTCAGTTTTCCTGCCTGCATCAATCCCATGATCATTCCATTCTTCATCCCCCATTCCGGCTGTCCGCATCAGTGCGTATTTTGCAACCAGAAGAATATTACCGGCCAAAATCTCCCCGAAGATGTCGCCTCCATGCCGGTCAAGATTAACCGCTACTTAAACTGCAATAATTCATTCGAGCCGGTCCAAATTGCGTTCTACGGAGGAAGTTTCACAGCTCTGCCGCTGGAAAAACAGAAAACCTGTTTCGAAGCTGTCCGGCCCTTTATCCAGTCGGGACACATTCGGAACATCAGGCTTTCCACGCGGCCTGACTGCATCAGCACTGAGATCCTTGCTTTTTTAAAAGAGCACCACGTGTCCGTTGTCGAACTCGGCGCTCAATCCATGGAGGACAAGGTACTGGCCCGGTCCGGCCGCGGGCATACGGCCGACGACACCAAAAGAGCCGTCCAACTGCTCAGGGAGCAGGAGTTTGCAATCGGGCTTCAGATCATGCCTGGATTGCCCGGAGATTCCGCTGAGCTCTTCCAACAGACCGTCGACCGAGTTATCGCTCTCAGGCCGCACTTCGTTCGCATGTATCCCGCACTCGTGATCAAAGGCACGCCGCTCGAACACCTTTATACCAGCGGACAGTATACCCCGCTCGCGATTGATGAGGCCGTGGCTTTATGCCGCGACGCTGTCGAGAAATTCGAACTGGCGGGAATCGACGTGATTAGAATAGGCCTCCAGTCGACGGAAGCGCTGGAGAAGCCGGGAACCATCCTCGCAGGCCCCTATCACCCGGCATTCAGGCAGCTCGTTGATTCTTTAATTTTTCTGGATAAAATGAGGGCTGTACTGAAAGAAAAACCTTGCCGAAATGATACCGCGGTGTTTGCGGTCAATCCGCGGGACGTGTCTGCCGCCATAGGCCAGCAGGGTAAAAACAGGGAAAAACTGCGAAGGGAATTCAGCCTGGAGAAAATCAGTATTGTGGAAGATCCGAACGTCGGAAGGAAAAAAGGACCGAAGCTCTTAGCAACCTGATGAAATGCCCCCTGCCGCTATAACGGGCTGCCCCGGCAGGATGCCGCCGATCATTCCGGCAATCCGGTCAGGCCTGTTCCACGACAAGCCGGTTCTTAGCAAGAGACACCTCGCGTATTTCTCCCCGCACTTTCTTTTCTTCTCCGAAGAGGTTTCGGAGAGTCACCTCGCCATGGTCCGCTCGAATGAGATTGACCGATTCGAGCAGCAGCTCTTCTTTATCGTTCTTTTTCAGATAAGCCTTTAAATCACACACGTCTTACTCCCGTCCCTTTCCCTAGCTGCGACTCTGAAATAAAAAAACCCGCCGTCTTGTCATACAGCGGGATACTTGCGTACAATCGTGCTCATGCCATCGGGAGGAGCTGCCCATCGCGAGACGTCTTTCTTCCGTACCGCTCCCCGGCATTCAGCGATATAAGAGATGGTACCGCACACGGTCTTGTTTTTTGAACTGGTCGTTTGGCGCTGCTTTCCTGTTTTGCCTGCAACGAGCTTCATTGGATCCCACCGTATTTTGACGATTCACCCAACGAACATTTACATCTGTTTCTTTATATATCATAACTTCACCGGAAAGGCAAGGACAATCGCGGAAGGGCGCTGCGATAACCATTACCCGCGTGGACCCGAGTTCTTTGCCCGCATCCGCGTCCACGCGATACTGGGGTTAAGCGCGATTGCCGCTATATCGCTCCTTCAGGACCTTATCTATGACTATCGCCGCTATTACGTAGTTCACATTCGCACCATAAAGTCCATAGCGTCCTTGCAATAGAGAGATTTTCGAGTTCAGTTACCACGGATAAACGCTGACATATGTCATTTCGCCCGGGATCAAAGGCAGTTTCAGATACCTCGTCTTGGGGGTGGTATCAGTTAAGGTGAAGTCATATATTCCCGAAGAAGTGCTATACCCCCCAACCATGACCGCGGGCGTCGTTGCCGTGGGGGCCACCGTCGGCCCCGTGGGGAAAAAAGCATTACTGCCGTTATTATAAAAAATATTGCAGGAAGCGGGAAAAGCCGTGACAGTTACCCCCGACACTTCACTCGGTACGGCGTTGGCGTTATAGATGTCCATCGAAAACCAGCTTCTGGACGTATAGAAAGAATCGCTCCAGGTGGCAGTGGTGCCCGAGTTGCCGGTAATCAGATTGACCATATATAGCACATTCTTCGTTGGTGCAATAGTGAGGCTCATTCCTGCAATATCTGTTGCTGTATTCATTATTGCGGCATTGAATCCAACATAGCCCGGAGCAGAAACATTAATATACATGTCCGTCGAGGGCGGAGCATTGGTAAGGGTGAACGACCCGTCGCCTCCCGTCATCGAAGTTGACAGCACACTGTTGTCAGCGGCACTGCGTAACGTTACCAAAACACCGGGCAATACAATCGCGGGCGACTTGGATATGTCGTAGACCCACCCCGTAATAGTCAGGCCGGAAGACGACGTTGTCCCGCTTTTTCCGCAGCCGGTCAGCAGCACGGTAACCATCGCGGCAATAAAGAGAAAGTCCTTCAGTTTTTTCATGATCCACCCCTTACACAATAAAATAGAGGAAGCACCGTTCATTTCCCGCAGGCGTTCCCTGTTCCATAAAAGCGTCAGCTTTTTACTTCGCTTCCCCGGCAGGCTGATCCCGGCTGCTCTGCGATGGAGTTAAGCGCCATTTCCGGCTGTTTTCCGGCGGCGGTAAGGTGGCTAAGAACACTGATTTTTTTTGTTATGATTTTTATCCTTAGAAGATTATTTCTATATACCAGCGTTCGTATATTAAGCCAATGCCGGCTTCTTGTCAATCGGAACCGGGCTGTTTCGTTACCCTATCTCTTTCAGAAATTTTTTTCTCATGATTGTCGCTTCGGGATATTAACGCCTGTCTCATCAACGTGGAGTAGTCCTGATGCCGAGAAAGCCATGACCTGCCCCACTGGTCAAATTATTCCAGCCGGTCATATGTTTCCTGGATGAAGTTGCAGGAGGCGACAGACACCGTAGCAATCTAGAGGGAATTGCAAGTTAAAAGTAAGACAACCAACAGGGAATACTTATTTCCTTTTCTGGTGGCCTTCGCAAATCAACGCAGCACGACATAATCCGCATCGTGGGTCGTAACGCTGTCCGGTTCCACCTGGCCGGGGATGACAGGCACAATAACGGCAGTTTTATATTTCGAAAGTTTCGCAACCTGTTCGGGAATCCCGCGTTTCCACGCATGCCCCACTCCCGCAAGAACAACCACTTTCCTGCCGGGATGATTATTCAGGTACGTAACAAGACGCCAGGCCATGGTCTTGTCCCACACCATCTGCGCTTCACAAAAATTGAGGAACTTTCCCTCGTCCCTTCGCGCGTGGCCGGCATAAGCTTTTTTAATAAATTCCATATAGGTCGGGTCGACATCGCAGCTGATCTCCGGCGGGAGCTGTTTTTTTTCCGTTGTCGTGAGTGATGTGAATCCCCGCTGTGCAACCGTTTCTGCGATTTTGTCCGGAATGTTCAACCCGATCAGGGGAATCGTGTTCTCACGGGCATAGGAAAAGATGTTCTTATACAGGGGCCAGGCCTCTCGCCAGTTGTCGTAATACACGGGCAGGAACTTGTCCACCGGCATCGCCCCCTTCACCCACTCGTCGAGCGAGTGCTGGCTGTCGGCCCTGAACATTTCAAGACCGACAACGAGCGGCGCATCGGCTTTATGGAACGCCCGGATGACCTGAAGCTCCAGCTGATGGTGCTCCGGCATGTCATGGACCTCGCCGACAAGAATGATATCTGCCTTTTTGACGTCCTGAATCATCCGGTCGAAGGAGATCGTCTTCCCGTCTTTTACGCGCAAGACTTCGCTCGAACGGTCCATGCCCACGCCGACTGCGACGCTCAACACGATGACAGACAGGGCTATGACAAATTTTGCTTTCATAGGGTAATTTTGACAACTTGCAGGCACAATGTCAAGGAAAGTGAAAAAATCAGCGGAATTCTGCGGCCCTCTATTCAACCGCGTGGACAATTCGTTGTCAAATAAGGTAGAATATATGAAAAGAGGGAATGAGATAAGGAGACCTATTGTGAGAATCTTTGGCCAAGTCGTGCTGCTCGTTTTCCTGGTGTTGTATCCCCTATTTGCCTTTTCCGAGGACCTCGGGCTGGTCCGCCTGAGCCTGATCGAGGGCGATGTGCAGGTCTTGATCAAAGACTCCACGGACTGGACAGCAGCCGAGGTCAATCTGCCGCTGAACGAGGGGGACCGGATCTGGGTCGCCGACAACAGTAGGGCAGAACTTCAGATCCGCGGCGGCGTCTATGTGCGCATGGACGGGAACACGGCCCTCGACCTCCTGACTATCTCCCCTGACTCGGCCCAGTTCTATCTCGATCAGGGCCATGTCTACATCAACGACCGCAGGGGCGGGATACAGACCGTTCAGGTCGACACGCCGCAATCGTCGCTCCGCAGTTACGATAATTCCATCATGCTGATCGATGTGTTTGAAGACAATGTGATCGATGTCTCGATGCTCAAAGGGGACGCCGTTGCCGAGAGTAGGACCGGCGCGACTCAGGTAAGCGCAGGGAACACCTTGACGATCCGGGGTGAAGATACCGCCGATCTTGCCCCCATCAGTCCTCCCGACGATTGGGAACAGTGGAACATTGACCGCGACCGGCGTCTGACTGCCTGGGGCGACAGCTCCCGGTATTTGCCTGGCGAACTTCATGAATATTCCTCCGATTTCGACAGCAACGGACAATGGGACTATGTAAGCGATTACGGCTATGTCTGGGCTCCCACGGTCGTTGCGCCGACGTGGGCGCCCTATAC
>DAIDTZ010000233.1 GCA_027456925.1 Nitrospirota bacterium | reverse complement strand
TCTGGCCTCCGTGGATTTCCTTCTCGCTTTTGGCGTGCCGTTCTATCCGATCGGTTACATCCCCATGATGCCCTTTTTATTCATAACCGCCTATGTGGTCACGCGATACAAGCTCATCGATGTCACGCCGGAGCTGGCATCAGGACAAGTCCTGGAAACCATGCACGGCGCGGTCATCGTCGCCGACCTTGAGGGCAAGATCCGGGTCATGAACCGCGCTGCGCAGGTCATGCTCGGTTGCCGGAGCGAAGAAGTCCTTGACACAGACCTTTCATTGCTCATCGAATTGCCCGACGAGCTGAGGGACTGCGGACGTCTCGGCCGGGGGAGCATCCTCGACTGCGATATGGTCTGGACCGCAAAAAACGAAGGGCGTATCGACGTCAGCATGTCGGCCTCTCTCATTACGGAAAGGTACGGCTCCCCTTCCGGGATCGTCTATGTGGCTTACGATATTGCCGAGCGAAAAAAAGCGGAGCAACGGCTTCAGCAACTGGCGCTGTATGACGCGCTCACCGGCCTCCCCAACCGGACGTTGTTCTTCGATCGCATGAACCAACTCCTCGCGCTGGCGAAACGGAACAACTATGTCCTGTCGCTCCTCTACATGGACTTTGACAACTTCAAAGCGGTCAACGACATGCACGGTCACGAGACAGGCGACCTGCTGCTGAAGGAGGCGGCGCAGCGGATGACGGCGTGTACACGGAAGGCCGACACGATCGCCCGCATGGGCGGTGATGAGTTCATCGGCATCTGCGGCAGGATCGCAGCCCCCGAGGATGCCAGCGTTATTGCCCGGAAGATCATGGCTGCGCTGACCGAGCCGTTCACCATAAAAGGGAAAGAATGCTCCATCGGCGTGAGCATCGGCATCAGCCTTTATCCGGCAGACGGCGACGAATTGGAAGCGCTCGTGAGCAAAGCGGACACGGCCATGTACCGCGTTAAAGAAGGCGGGAACGGCGGCTACGCGTATTTCTCACCACCCTGAGCATCGCCGTTCGATCTTGCTGCACCCCGCCCCTACGGACGCTTTCAACAAGCCGTGCAATTTGACATTCTCCATCGTTGGGCGTTATTGTTTCACTTTTTTTCCGCACGCGGAATCTTGATATTTCACCGGCAACCATCTATAATAGCCTTGCGTTTTTCCAGAAACCCCGGGAAGCCCTGTCCCGGACGCCGGTTTTGGCGGACCCACCCGGGAAATCAGCATGATTATCGTGAGTGATAGTTTAAAAAAAATCCGGATTGTCCTGTCCGAAACCTTCTCTTCCTTCCGGAAGAACAACGATCTGACGTCGGCCTCGTCGCTCGCTTTTTCCGCGACCCTGGCGCTGATCCCGTCCCTGTTCCTGCTCACCTTCGTGCTCGGCGCCGTGATCGGGTCGTCGGTCCGGGCGCTCGCGAAGACCCAGGACCTGCTCACGCAGCTGATCCCGGCCTACAGCCAGGACATCCTGCGCGAAGTGCAGGTCATTTCCTCGCACAGGGGCACCATCGGCGCGCTGAACGCCGTTGTCCTGGTTTGGAGCGTCACGCCGCTCGTGGCCGGCATGCGCATAACCCTCGGGACGGTGTTCCGGAAGAAGCCGACGCGCCCTTTTCTCCTGGAAAAGCTCTTTGACGTGGCGCTCAGCATCGTTTTTCTCACGGGCCTGTCCGCGATCGCCGTGGCAGGCGTCATTTTCACGCTGGCGGAAAAAAGGAACCATGTCCGCATTACGCTCGGCTATTTCGAGGAGGCGCTGCCCTTTGTGTTCGTCACCGCGGTCGTTTTTTCGCTCTATGCCGTGTTCTCAAAGCGCGTCAGCCTGGCCCATCTGCTCATCGGCGCGCTCACGGCGTCGCTGTTGTGGTTTGCGATGCGGCCGGCCTTCCACCTGTTCCTCATGTACAACCCCGGCTACGGCTTCGCTTTCGGGTCCTTCAAGTCGCTTTTTGTGGTCATCATCTGGATCTATTTTTCACTTGTCGTTTTTCTCTTCGGCGCCGAGGTCGCCGCGAGCCTGGGACGGGACGAGACCGTGTTCATCAAAAAACTGATGGAAGGGAGGAAGCACATTCCCGCGGGCGTGGTCGGCAAGTATGTCGTAAGCTGCGAAAAGGGGAGCGTGATCTTCAACGAAGGAGATCCAGGAGACGAGATGTACTCCGTACTCAAGGGCAGGGTGGCGATCCTGAAAGGGGACCTGGAGACCGCCGTCATCGCTCCGTGGAGGTGGTTCGGCGGCATGTCGTTCCTCCTGTCGTCCCCGAGGGTGGCAAAAGCCGTGGCGCTCGAGGACGTGGAGCTGGTCGTGATCAAAAACGAGAACATCAACAATCTCATGAACGAGTACCCGGAGTTCGTCGTCGAAATGCTGCGCGAGATGGCCCAGCGGCTGCGGGAAACGAACAAAATGATCGACTGACGGGAAAAAGTTCATTGTTCAACGTTCCGGGTTCCGAGTCAGGAATACGAAGTACAGCGTACGAAGTACAGGGGGGGAGATCATGGCGTTTTCCTTTGATGCAACAAACTACGAAACGGCAAAAAAGACTTTTCGTATCACCGTCCCGGAGCAGTTCAACTTCGGCTTTGACGTGATCGACAAACACGCGGAAGGGGAAAAGAAGCGGGCCCTCGTCTGGACCGACGCGGCGGGAAAGGACGTAAAGGAATACACCTTCCAGGACATCTCGCGGCTTTCGAACCAGGCTGCGAACGCCCTTCTCAGCCTCGGCGTCAAAAAAGGCGACCGCGTGTTCATCCTGCTGGGCCGCGTGCCCGAGTGGTATTTCATCCTCGTGGCCTGCCACAAGATCGGCGCGGTGATCATGCCGGCGCCGGTCATCCTCCTTTCCCCGGACATCGAATACCGGGTCAGGAAAGGCCGGGCGAACGTCGTCATCACCAACGAGGCGAATCGCTCCAAAGTGGACGAAGCAATGAAAAAGCTCGACGCCCCGTTCCTTCGGCAGAAGCTGCTCGTGGACGGCGAGGCCGCTGGCTGGCACAACTTCGGGAGGTTGATGGCCGCGGCTTCTCCAAAGCTGCGCCGGGCCGATGTGGAACCGACCGCGGCCGATGATTCTTTTCTCATCTATTTTACGTCGGGCACGACCAAGTATCCCAAGATGGTGCACCACCTCTGCTCGTACCCCCTCGGCCACCTGCGCACGGCGGGGTTGTGGCATAGTCTCACGGACAGGGACCTCATCTGGGTCGTTTCCGACACGGGCTGGGCAAAGTCCGCCTGGGGGCTCTACGGGCAGTGGACCATCGGCGCGGGACTGTTCGTTCATAACGCCGAAGGCAGGTTTAACGCCAAACTCACCCTCGAACTGCTGACCACGAAGGGCGTTACGGCATTTTGCGGACCGCCCACGGTCTACCGCATGCTGATCCTCGAAGACCTTTCAAAGTACGACTATACCGCGGTCAGGCATTTCACCTCGGCGGGCGAGCCGCTCAACCCGGAAGTGATCAAGGTCTGGAAAGAGGCGACGGCTAAGACCATCCATGAAGGCTACGGCCAGACCGAAACCACGGTGCTGGTGGCGAATTATCCTTTCCTGCCGGTGAAACCCGGGTCCATGGGAAAGCCGCTGCCGGACCTCACTATCGATATCCTGGATGAGGATTTCAAACAGGTGCCGGTGAATGAAGTGGGCTACATCTGCGTGAAAGTGAACCCGGCGCGGCCTGTCGGCATTTTCGAGAGTTACCTCGAAGACCCCGAGGAGAACAAGAAGGTCTTTCAGCAGGGCTGGTACAATACCGGAGACAAGGCGATTAAGGATGACGACGGCTATTTTACCTTTGTAGGCAGGGGGGACGATATCATCAAGGCGTCGGGCTACCGCATCGGGCCCTTCGAGGTGGAGAGCGTGATCCAGGAGCACCCGGCTGTTGCGGAGAACGCCGTGGTCGCAAGCCCTGATCCAATCCGCGGAGAGATCATCAAAGCTTGTATCGTGCTGGCGCCGGGGCAGCAGGCTTCCGATAAGCTTGTTCAGGAGATCCAGGATTTCGTCAAGTCGAGAACGGCTCCGTATAAGTACCCCCGGGAGATCGAATTCATGGAGGAATTGCCCAAGACGGTAAGCGGAAAGATCAAGCGGGCCGTGCTCCGGAGCAGGGAAATCGAAGGAAAATCGGGGAAGAGACCGGGCGGGCAAAAGGTATAGTTCAGGAGATCAGGGAAGGATCAACTCGATCCCGGGAGAAAAGCGGCTGCGAAAGGGCTCTTTTTTACGCGCTCTTTACCGCGATCATTTCGTGGTTAACCAACGCGTTTTTTTTCTGCTCATACAAAGCCAAGAGCGGTTTCGCGTCCAGGTTCAGCAGATTCGCGTAGATTTTCAGATATCCCTTGTCGAACACCTTAGGGATAACGTGAAAACGTCCCTCTTCCATGGCCTTGAGATAGTAGCTGCTGATACAGGTTCGTCTGGCTATTTCGCCTAAATCGAGGCCACGGGCCATTCGTCCTTCTTTCAACATACGGCCGATATCATGCATTTTTTCCTCCCAAACTCAAGAACAGCAATGTCGATTATGACACGATGAAGACTTGTAAATGCTGACTTACCTGTTCGGTGAAAATAGAACGTTAATCATGATTCTGACCTGCACTGCGGAAACAGAACTTTTTTGTTGACGTATGTATTAAGTATCATGAAACATGAATAAAATCAACATAAATTTACAATTTTATTCTTATAATAAACTCTGATCGGAAACAAATACAACATATTGTGGTTGACCTGAAAAAAACACTGTATACTGTTTATCGGTCCCTCAAAATAACATCTGCAGATGTGGCAGAGGTGAAATGAAAATCACCTTTTTCGTTAAAATAGCCTGAAAAACGGCTCCCGCTCTTTTGGCTGAAGGACCGGGACAGGGGAGCAGATTGCCGGAGCCTGCAGATTTCCCGGCAGCGGAAGACCAAAAAATATGTTACAACAGCAGCATGCGGGCACGCACCTTTCCCTTTTCATATTGATAAACGTGGATGGAACATGGTATAAAAAAAGCGCTCCTGAAAGGACAAACCCGGATGGCGACAATAACGATCGGCTTTGCGCCGAATAAAAACAAGCTCTATGCCTGGGCCTCGACGCTGGCCCTGATAACGATTTTCTACAACATCGCGGAGGGACTCGTCTCGGTCTTGTTCGGCATGGAAGACGGAAGCATGTCGCTCTTCGGGTTCGGTCTGGACTCCTTCGTGGAAGTGGTTTCCGGCATCGGCATCTGGCACATGACCCGCAGGATCAGGAAGAACGGCGGCGAGAGCCGTGACCGATTCGAGAAGAGAGCGCTCACCATAACCGGCACCGCTTTTTACGTGCTGACCGCGGGACTGGCCGTCACCGCTTTGGTGGACTTCTACCGCGGGCACAGGCCGGAAAGCACCTCCTGGGGCATTGCGATTTCCCTGGTGTCCATCCTCTCCATGTGGTTTCTGATCCGAGCTAAGCTGAAGGTCGGGAAGGAACTGAACTCTCCGGCCATCCTCGCGGATGCGGCCTGCACGCGGGCCTGCCTTCAGCTTTCGATCGTCCTTCTGATTGCGAGCGCGGGATACAAGCTCACCGGCATCGGGGGACTCGATTCGCTCGGGGCGCTTGTGATCGGCGGACTTTGCTTTCGAGAAGGGAAAGAGGCCCTTGAAAAGGCCCGGGCAGGCTCCTTTGCCTGCACCTGCGGCGGGAAATGCAAGGAAGGAAAGGAATGATGCAGGATACAAGACAGGGGATCGCATGATACCCTTGAAATTCAAGATCGATTTGCACGTCCACTCAAAATACAGCGGGGACAACGACGCCGAGCCCGAGGAGACGATCCTGCGCGCTATCGAGCGGGGCCTGCACGGCATCGCATTCACCGAGCACTATTCCTTCGCGGCATCGGAGCACGCCGAGAGCATGAAAGAGAAATTTAAAAAGCAGATCCTGATCCTCCGGGGTGTTGAGTTCTCGACGAACGAAGGCCACTGCCTGATCTTCGGCGTGGACACCGACAGGTTGTCGGTGAAATATGCCCCGGTGAAGGATGTGGTCCGTGTCGTGATTGCCGCGGGCGGGGTCGTGATCCCTTCCCATCCCTATCGGTCGGTAAACAGCCTTGGCGATCTCGTCTGGACCCTGGGAGGCCTCTCTGCGCTGGAAGGATACAATGGGTGCAACATGCATCCCTTCAACGCGAAGGCGATTGAAGCTGCCGAGATGCTGAAGCTCCCCCATACCGGCGGTTCCGATTCCCATGCCTCCCCGGAGGTCGGGTCCTGTTTTACGGAGTTTGACGGCGTTGTGACGCAGGAAAATTTTATCGATCAGTTAAAGGCAGGCAGGTTCCGTGGCGTGGATACACGAAAGATCTCGAGAATGATGTTTAACACGTTTTAATCTAAAAAGAGCATTTAACCACGGATTAACACGGATAAACACTGTTGATTCAAAGTCCCAAGACAAAAACAAGGAGCGCCAATCGGGTGAAGCTCCCGTTCGAAATAAATTATTGATTTAAGGCTTAACCGTGTTCATCTGTGGTTCCAACTGCCGTTTGTGGGTTTAAGCGGAACGAACTCCCCCCTCGCCTCTCGTCCCCCGCAGTTTTCCAATGCTGCCCACTCAGGAATCCGTCTTATCCAGGATTTGTTCAGAAAACCAAAAGGAAGGAA
>DAIDTZ010000232.1 GCA_027456925.1 Nitrospirota bacterium | reverse complement strand
GGTAATTGCCGATGGTCTTGATGCCGCCGTGGCAGGCCACCATGTTCTGGCGCACGCCGATGGTCCAGGCAAGGGGCAGGGTCCCCTTCTTGCGCTCGCCGAAATAACGGAGGCCCAGGATGGCGATGCAGTTTTCCTCCTCGTCGATGATCACGAGCCCGTTCGGGAACTCGGGGTCCGTCCAGTCGGGATCGGCGATGACAAGGATGTCCGGCTCATCCAGTTTCTTCGATTTCTTGTACGTCTCGCTCCAGGGCTTCATCCAGGGAGTGAAATTGCATCCCCAGTCCAGCATGTTCTTTGCGTCGGTAGCAGGGCTCACGAGATGGGCCTTGACCATGAAATCCTTGTGCATCCCGACGATCGCCTCAAGCCAGAAGCATTCCTTCTGCGTGAGTTTGTAGGTCACCTCTCCCAGGATGCGAAGGTACTTGTCCCGGTCCTTGCCCATTTCCCGGACCAGTCTGCGCGCCCGGGCCGTGCGGCCCACGATCCCGCCGTCGTTCGAGATCAGCACTTTCGCGTCCTTCGGCAGTCCGTACTGGGACGGTTTGTAAAAGGGATGGGACGTAGCCATCACCTCGGGCTGTTTGGACGCATATTTATACAGTTCACCCATGGTAGTCTTGTGCACGGAATTCGCGTAAAACGCGCTTTCGATCATCGCCCTCCAGGGCGACCGGGGTAACCTGTTCACTGATGCCATTAGAAATCCTCCTGTGCGTGTAAAACTGACGTTGCCTGAGAATGAATCACATTATGCCCGATTAACCAAAAAAAGTAAAGAGGCGACGTCCGTTGGGATAAAAAAAGCCCCGTGTCCGACACGGGGCTTTGAACCGGTTCTGATGAATCGCGCTCGTAATCAGCGCTGGATGGTCGCCTTTTCCATGATCACGTCGTATTTATAGCCGGCGCCGAAATCCTTGTTCGTAAAGATAGTGCCTTTGACCGTTACCACGTCGCCGACTGCTGGCGAGTCCAGAGTCGTCGCGATAAGTTCGTTCGCGCCATTGGACGCATCGCCGGTCCCGTCCTGCAAGTGCACCCAGTTTTTGCCCATGATCCCCGAGGAGACCTTCACGACTTTGCCCCTGATAACAGCCGGCTTTTCGTTCAAGGAAGCCTTCTTTGCGTATACTTCGGCGATCGTATAAGCGTTCTTCCCAGCGGCTTTTTTCACGCTGATCTTTTCATTGGTTGCTGCAGGCGCTGTATTTTTTGCACCATGACTTGAAGATGCGACTTTGTTCGCTCCCTCTGAATTTGCGGCAATCGGTCCGTCGGAAAAATATATGCTGTCAAAGGTCCTGTTCAGCGTTTTGCTTGTGAAATTTTTCATTTCCATACCAAGCTCGAACGTCATCACCTGTCCCTTCGTAACAGCCATTTGCGGAGCGGCAAACCAGGTTTTTTTGCCTTTATACTCCAGGCGGATATATGAATACCCGCCGGAATTCATAGTTTCCACGACCTTACCGGTCATAGTTCCCGAGGCGTTTTCTTTCCTATTCATCCCGGTATTCGGCTTAGACGCGGCTTTCTCCGCTGCGCCAAATGCGGACACAGCGAACAGTGTTGTAATAACAGCGATCGAACATACTGCAGCAGCATAGGACAATCGTTTCATTTTACACTCCCTGTTTGGATTGATATGATTCAGGCCGGTAGGCGAATCAGTATTGATATTGAAACAGTTTACTGCTTTTAGGGGAAATAAGCAAGTCCGTTTCCTCGGGCGTTTCCTCGGGTCGGCGATTTTTATGGTGCCCGCCTGGCGGTTCTCTTTCATGCCCACCATGACCACGCTTTAAAAGGGCCATGAGCCAAGTAGCAAGGGGTAAGGAGAAAACCCTGCTACATGCTACTTGCGACTATTTTTTTCCTCACAGCTTATACCCGATCTTTCTCAGGAAATCCTTGCGGTTCTTTTGGTCAACGGAGGTCTCGACGCCTTTTGGCGAAAAGCCGTCGATAACGCCCAAGACCCCCTTGCCTTGTTCCGTCGAAGCAACGAGGACCTCCAGCGGATTGGCCGTAGCGCAGAAAATCCTGCAGACCTCGGGGCAGTTCTTGATCTGGTTCAGGACGTTGAGCGGGAAGGCATTCTTGATAAAAATGCAGAATACATGTCCCGCGCCGATTGATTGGAGCGACCGGGCAGAGGCCGCGATCAGGCCGCTGTCGTTCCCTTCCGTACGGACCAGGCAGGGACCGGACGCCTCGGTAAAGGCGATGCCGAACTTCGCCTGCGGCACTGTCGTGACCATGATTTCGTAGAGGTCTTCGGCGGTCTTGATGAAATGGGTCTGGCCAAGAATGATATTGCAGTCTTCCGGGATATCAATGCGAACTGTGCTTATTTCCATGCCTGCCTCCCAAACTGCGTTCTGAATTTTCTTCCCAGTGTCGATGGCGGCGGATGTACGGACGAGTTATAAGAGAAAACCATCCGCCAAAACGCATTGTTGATTGTTTTAATTATACCTGAGCCCGGAGACGAATAAGGCGCATGCTTTTTTATGAAGCAACATGCGGCAAAAAAGCGGGCGGGGGGTTAACGGCGGCTCACAAGGAGTTGCAATAGATTAGCTTACGGAATGATCATGACGAAGAATCGGCCGGAAATATCAGAGCGGTTTTCTTTGCAATACCGTCGACTCGGTCCCGCGCTGGAACAGGTCGAGCATGCGCGTGATGGATTCCTCGTGCAGCTCGTGGATGAGAGCGCGGTCCACGCCGCGCCGTCTTTTCTTGTTCAGGAACATCAGGAACACCATGCTCTTGTAGATACGCTTATTCGTCTTGAAGGAAAAAATATAGCTGTCGAGAGAATTTTCGAGCAGAAGGTCGCTGCGCTTTCGCACGGCCTTGCTGATCAGCACCATTTGCAGCCAATAGGTCTTGTCGATGATGCTGTCGGCCTTCATCTCGATCCAGGTATGTCCCATGTTGCCCAAATCATCGGTCAGGGTTTCGTGGGCCACCGTGTCGGCGGCAAGATGGGCCAGATAGCCGTAAGCGAACGCCCGCTCGGGCTCTTTTTTGGCCTGATCCAGCAGTTTCAGCCCCACGTCCCAGGAGTGAGAGCTCTTGTCATCGGGCAGGTATTTTTTCCCGAGGATCATGTCGGCCATGAGATTGCCGTAGAGAAAATCCTGTTTGTGCTTTTTCAGAAGGGCGTGGATCCCGGCGGGCAGAAGAGAGACGCAGGAGAGCAGTTCATTGCCAAGATACATGTGGGTCAGGGGACCCCACGCAAAGGCGAACGAAGGGATGAAAATGAATCCGGCTACCAATAAGAGTATGAATGACATGATCGTTTTAATAAAGACGTTTACGGAAACAGCTATGAAACGATCTATATGATACGCCTTCAGAAGCCCTTCCGTCAATACCAAAATGGTCAAGGATCACTTCTTTTTCATGATGAAGGTTCCGGGCCGTAGTCCGGATACAGCTTCCTGGCGCAATCGAGGCAGATGCCGTGGATGAATTCCGCCTCCGAATGCCCGCTCATGTACGCCTCGATTTGGCTCCACAGGAAGGTTTAGAAATATTAAGCTGACCGATAAAAAGAAGGAGCGATCGCATTCCTTCGGGGGAGGGTGGTGTGGTGATTAATGGCAGCCTGCGCAGGACGACGAGGAGCACCCGCCGCAGCCGGAGCTCCCGCTTGAATCGCCTGGCGATGACGCGCCCTGTGCCCTGCCCATGCCGAACCGCGACATCAGCTTCTCCGTCTTTGTCGAGCCGCATTTCTCGCAAACAACCGACGGATTTGGCCCGAAGACGAGCTTTTCAAAATCTGCGTTGCAGTCAGTGCAGTGATATTCGTAGATCGGCATAGTGTGAATCAGACGCGGAGACATGGTGACGCGGTGACGCGGAGGAAAGCGTTGTTTTCTGTCCCCCTTTCACCGTGTCTCTTCTGTCTCCCCGTCGGTTATCTCCTTTCCAGCTTCTTCCAGTCCGCCAGGAACTTCTTGATCCCGATGTCCGTGAGCGGGTGCTTTACCAGCTGATCGATCACGCCAAAGGGGATCGTTGCAATGTGGGCCCCGGCCAATGCCGCGTCCACGACGTGGAGCGGGTTCCGCACGCTCGCGACGATCACCTCGGTCCCGTAACCGTAATTATTGTAAATCGTGACGATCTGCCGCACCAGGTCCATGCCGTAGTGGCTGATATCGTCGAGCCTGCCGACGAAAGGGCTCACGTACGCGGCCCCGACTTTCGCCGCCAAAAGCGCCTGCGTGGGCGAGAACACCAGGGTCATGTTCACGCGGATTCCCTGCTCTGCCAGGACCTTGGTCGCCTTCAGTCCCTCCTTGGTCATGGGCAGCTTTACCACGACGTTCTTATGGATCTTCGCAAGCTCCGTTCCCTCGGCCACCATCTTGTCCGCTTCGAGGCTTACGGCCTCGGCGCTGATGGGCCCGTCAACGATGGAACAGATTTCGGCGATCACCTGTTTGAAATCCCTGCCCTCTTTTGCGATAAGCGAGGGGTTGGTGGTCACGCCGTCGACGACGCCCAGGCTCGCCGCCTCGCGGATCTCTTTCACATTTGCCGTATCAATAAAGAATTTCACGTTTGTTCCTTTCCGGTTCATTAATATTAATAATGTGATGCATGATCCTTGATGCACGATTCAGTATTTTTTTCATCCTGCATCCTGCATCCTTGGAGAGCCTTTTCCAGCACCTGCACCGTATGCAGCACCCGTGCATCCGATCCCGCCCGCGTTAACGCATTCGCAATCTGCATGCGACAGCCGGGGCAGCCCGTCACGACCATGTCGGCCTGCGTTGCGATGATTGTTTGGGCTTTCTCTTCGGCAATGCCGTCTGACAGATTCTGGTGCGTGACCCGCATCACGCCGCCGAAACCGCAGCAGCGGTCCGCGTTCTTCATTTCCCTGAGTTCAAGGCCGGGGACTGAGCACAGCACGTTTCTTACGACCGCTGCGAGCCCCTGTCCCCTGCCGAGATGACAGGGGTCGTGTATGGTGACGCTTCGATAAAGAGGCGCCAATGGGGTGCCCGCAAGCTTGTCGGAAAGAAATTCATGGATATCGAGAACAACGAGGCTCGCCCCAGCAGGCCGCAGCAATTTAGGATATTCCTTTTTAAAAGTCAAGCCGCAGGAGGCGCATGCCGTAACGATCGCGTCGGCCTTGCAGGATGATAAAACTGTCGCGTTGTGCGCTGCCAGTTCCTCCGCAGCCGCACGGTCGCCAAGGGAAAGCTGCGGCCTGCCGCAGCACTTGAGACCTTCGGGAATGATCACCTCGTAGCCCAGGGCATTCAGGACACGCTGTACTGCCGCCCCAATGTCCGGCTGAAAATATTCTATGGCGCACCCCGGGAAGAAAACGACCGTGCCGTTTTTTTTATTTCCTGTACTTTGTGCTCTGTGCCGGGGACTCTGTTCTCCGGACTTCAAACTTTGAACTTTGAACTCTGAACGCTTGGTTTTCCCATAGTGCAGCGCGATCGGCGCAAGCCAGGCCGTGGCGCGGAGCGCGGCGGGGTGCTTCAGCACCTGAGAGATGGCATCGTTGATGATGCCCTTTCCCGATTCCCGGATTGCCTGTTCCTTTGCCGCCTGGATGATTTCCGCGACCGGCACGTTGCTCGGGCAGGCGGCTTCGCAGGCAAGGCAATTGGTACAGGTTGCAAGACGATCTTTAAAAATTTCAGAAACCGTAAGTTTTCCGTCCAGGACCGCCTTGACAAGCGCCATCCTGCCGCGCGCCGAGAACGATTCCCGTTCTTCCTGCAAAAAGGACGGGCAAACGGCGCGGCAGGAGCCGCACTTTACGCATCGAGTAATCGCGTCCCGGTACGGTTCCAGCAAACTATCGGTTTTTGATCTCTTCTCTTTCACGATGTATAGATGATTTTCAATGGTTCACGGCATTTGCCTGAACAACGAACTATGAACTACTGTCACGGCAGGATCGTCACCGGTGTGCCGAGCGTTACGACGCTGAACAGTTCGTCCACATCGGCATTATCGAGGGCAATGCAGCCGTCGGTCCAGTTCATGCCGACGAAGGAGCGCCCCGTGGCCGCGCCTTCCAGGACCCGGCCGTGAATGCCCACGGCCCCGCCGAGTTGTGTGTTCCAGGGTGGCTGCTGCCGTTTTTCGAGGGCCTTTTTAATCATGACATATTCGGGCCGTGAAATCCTCCCGGACTGCAAGCCCTCTGCAGCATGCTTCAGATCGGGATAACTCAAACCCATGAATTTATAAAACCGTTTACTGTGATTCATGGTGCAGACATAGAAATCCCCCTCGGGGGTCCGCCGGTCTCCCTGCATCCGCTTGTCGCCGTCCAGGAAGCCCCTGCCGAACACGGCGCGATAGGTCTTGACCGGCATATCTCCCTTGTAGAGAGTCAGGGTGTATTGCGATTTCCAGATCACAAGCCGGAGTTGCCCGGAGAGGGAGGAGAGCCGGTCGGCAAACAGGTCCGTTTTCAATGCCGGCGCTTCGGGCGCTGGAGAGATGCAGCTTAAAAGCAGAAGCGCTGTAAAAAGCCTGAACAGAAAGCAGCTATGTCTTCGAATCCGCCCCATTTTCTTCAGCCGCTGTCATGTGCGACTTTTGACTTCATACTGCTGAGCACAGGCCTCACTGCAGAACGAGCAAAGTTTGCCGTTGATGCGCCGCGTCACCGCCCGGCTTTTCACCACGTAGGTGCGGCACTCCGGGTCCTGCACCATTTCTTCCCCCTGCACGGCGGTGCGCCGGCGGTCGTCTTCATGGTAGCCCCGTATGGCGGATCGGAGCAGGATCTTGAGAGCGGAGTAGACGACGAGAACGATGAAGAAAAGGAGGATGCCGCGAATCATCGAGGTTCCTTCATATTCCCTTTTTTCATAGCCGCGATGCTCGCCCGAATATGGTCTGCATAGGGAAAGTTCGGCGCCAGTTTCAATAGCTCCTCCCACATGTGAATGGCCGCCTGGTAGTTTTTTTTGTCGTGAGCAAAGACGATCCCCATGTTGTAGCGGGCATTCAACTGGCCCGGTTCCTGCACGAGCGCGGCGCGGTATTCGGCAAGCGCCCGGTCGGGCATGCCGAGGTTCCGGTACGCGGTCCCCATATCGGTGCGCACGTCGGCGTTCCGGGGGTCGATGGCAAGAGCGTGTTCATACAATACGACCGCCTTCTTCCACTGGCCGCTGTCGAAGTATGCGTTGCCGAGCCCGACCAGGGCGGCGAAATTGTTCGGGTCCCCGGCCAGGGTCGCACGAAATTCCTCGATGAGCCCCTCGTAGTAGGGCACCTGGTCGTTTTCCAGTTTATTCGAGTGTTCTATTGCGGCGGGAACTGCGAAGGGAACCACCGGCGTTTTTTTCTCTTCCTGCCGGTTACATCCGGACAGGAGGGGAAAGAAAAGGACTGCTATGAGTAAAACGTTTTTCATCATTCGTAAGCCCGCGGGTGCAGGCGCGCCTTCCCGCTCAATGCCGGAAGTGCCGCATCCCCGTCATGATCATGGCAATGCCGTGCTCCTCGGCTGCCTTGATCACTTCTTCATCCTTGAGCGACCCGCCGGGCTGGATCACGGCCGTCACGCCGGCCTTGGCTGCTTCATCCAGGCCGTCGCGGAACGGGAAGAACGCATCGGAGGCAAGCACGGTCCCGGCAAGGGGGAACTGCGCCTTTATCTTCGCGATCTTCACAGAATCGAGACGGCTCATCTGTCCTGCGCCGATGCCGATGGTCCGGTCCCTGGTCGTGAAAACAATGGCATTGGACTTCACATGTTTGCACACCTTCCACGCAAAGGCGAGCGCTTCGTATTCGTCGTCCGTGGGCTTTCGTTTTGTCGCCACCCGGAGGGCCTTCACGTCAACGATCTTGCCGAGATCGCGGTCCTGGTAGATGAGGCCGCCCACGACCTTCTTCAGGTCCATTCCCTCGGGAGCCCCCGAGACCTGCGGGCCGACGTCGAGGAGCCGCAGGTCCTTTTTCTTTTTAAGTTCATCGAGTGCGTCCGGCGCGAACTCCGGCGCCACCACTACCTCGACGAAGGTCGAAGTCAATTCCTTTGCCGTGTCATAATCAACCATGTGGTTGAACGCGATCACCCCGCCGAAAGCCGAGACCGGATCGCAGTCGCGCGCCTTGCGGTACGCGTCAACCAAGGCGGAAGCCGTACCCACGCCGCAGGGGTTGTTGTGCTTTACGATCACCGCAGCAATCTGATCGTACTCCTTCACGAGCTCAAGCGCGCTGTTGGCGTCAAGGAAGTTATTGAACGACATCTCCTTGCCATGGAGCTGCTTCGCACTGGACACGGACGGTTCCTTGCGGCCGAACTCGCGGTAAAAAGCTCCCTGCTGGTGCGGGTTCTCTCCGTACCGCAGGTTCTGCGCCTTCTCGAACTGGAGCGTCAAAATGTTCGGGAAACGCGTTTTCTCATCAGCCGGCACCTGGCTGTCAAGCCAGGCCGAGATTGCGCTGTCGTAGCGCGCCGTGTGCAGAAACACGGTCCGGCAGAGTTCAAAGCGGGTCTTTGCGGAGACCTCGCCGGTCTTCCGGATCTCTTCGAGCACCCGGTCGTAATCGCGGGGAGAAACCACCACCGCGACGTCGGTGTAATTCTTCGCCGCGGAGCGCAGCATCGTCGGGCCGCCGATATCGATATTCTCGATCGCGTCTTCAAGCGTGCAGCCGGGTTTGGCTACGGTCTGTTCAAAGGGGTAGAGGTTCACGACCACGAGGTCGATAGGCTGAATGCCGTTTTCTTTCCATTGCCTCATGTGCTCCGGGTTGTTCCGTCTGCCCAAAAGCCCGCCGTGCACTTTGGGGTGAAGCGTCTTGACCCTGCCGTCGAGCATCTCGGGAAACCCGGTAAACTCCGACACGTCCTTCACCGCCACTCCCGCGTCGCGCAGCATTTTTGCCGTGCCGCCCGTTGAGAGGATTTCTATGCCGAGCTTCGAAATGCCCCGGGCAAAATCCAGAATGCCGTTCTTGTTCGATACACTGATGAGTGCGCGCGCTATTTTGCCCACGATAGGGACCTCCGGTGAACGTGTTGAAAAGTCATGGCAGAAAGAAATTTTAACTCACTGGGCAAGGAAAGTCAATTTTAATAGCGGGGAACGAATCAGCGTAAAAACCGACAATTGTTCGTTCTATCCCACGGCATTATACTCGCGAACACGGAATTTGACGCCCAGTTCTTCCACGATCCTTCGGCAAGCCTCGACATCGACCTCCGGCGCGGCAACGACCGTGGCAGTCACATCGGGGACGTATTTTTTCGCTTCGCGGAGGAACTCCTTGATCGCCTCGTAGGTTTCGATGCCGAATTTCGGCTGGCTGATCTTGACATAGGTTTCGGCGTTCTGGGCATTCAGACTCACGCTCATGCCGTCAACGAGGCCTGACAGCTCGGGCAGGATGTTCCGTTTGTAAATCAGGTTCCCGTGGCCGTTGGTGTCGATGCGCACCTTTCCGCCGCGCTGCTTCACTGCGGCGGCAACGGCCTTGACCACATCGAGCCGCAGCAGGGGTTCCCCGTACCCGCAGAACACGATCTCCGCGTATTGCTTCGGGTCTCCGATCTCCTTGATCAGGTCATCGGCGGTCGGTTCCTCGCCGAGCCGGAGATTATGCCCCTTCACGAAATCGGTATGATAGCGCACGCAGAACGTGCAGGATGCGGTGCACCGGTTGGTAATATTAAGGTAAAGGGAGTTTCGTATGGGATAGGTGATCTGGCCGCGCTCGGGGATCGTGCCGATGCCGAAGAGCTGCATGGCGTTAAAGCTCGTGATGCGCGCAACGTCGTCGAAGGAGAGTCCCTTGATTTTGGCGATGGCCTCGGCCGTGTGTCGTACGTAGGCCGGTTCATTCCGCTTTCCGCGAACGGGCTGCGGAGCCAGATAGGGAGAGTCTGTTTCGATCAGCAGGTGCTCGATGGGAATCTGTCGTACGACCTCGCGCAGGGCCTCCGCCTTCGGGAAGGTGACCGGTCCGGCGATGGAGAGGGAGAACCCCATCTCGATCAGGCGCTCTGCCATGGCCGCATCGCCGGAAAAGCAATGCATGACCCCGCCGAGGTCCGGCGACCACTCTTCCGAAAGGATCTGCATCGTGTCCTCGTGGGCGTCGCGGTCGTGGATGATGACCGGCAGCTCGAGCTCGCGCGCCTCGCGAAGCATGTCTCGAAACTTTCTCTTCTGGTCCGTTCGCGAAGAATGCTCGTAGTGATAGTCGAGCCCGATCTCTCCGTAGGCGACCACCTTCTTATGCTGAGCGAAGTGCCTGAGGATTTCGTAAGCGGGGTGAAGGATATCTCTCACTTCATGAGGATGGATCCCGATCGCCGCGTAGATGAAATCGTACTTGTCCGCAAGCATCACCGCGTCGCGGCTCGATTCGATCGTGGTCCCGATCGTAACGATATATTCGACGCCCGCTTCCCGTGCCCGTTTGATCACGTCTTCGCGGTCGTCGTTGAATTCGCGCATTTCCAAGTGCGCGTGGGTATCTATAAGCATGGCCTTACTCGCATTATTCGACATGTGAAAGATGGTGCAGTCAATTGGCCTTTTGTGAGTGCTGCCGGAACTCTATGAGCTTATTTCACCCTGCTTCCCGGCTTGGTCTCCCGGTCGAAGGTCGCTACTGCCAGAAGGTCCCCGTTGCTCGCGGCCAGGAGCATGCCCTGGGACTCGATGCCCATGAGCTTGGCGGGCTTCAGGTTCGCGACGATCACGATGGACTTCCCTATAAGTTCCTCGGGTGTATAGCTCTTGCCGATGCCGGCTACCACCTGGCGCGGTATTTCCGTGCCGATGTCCACCTTGAGCTTCACAAGCTTCTCGGACTTCTCGACGCGCTCGGCGGAAATGATTTTGCCGACGCGGAGGTCCACTTTCATGAAATCCTCGATGCCGATCGGCTCATGCCCTGTCATTGCGGGCTGCGGGGCCGGCTGTTTTTTTTCTTCTGCTGGCATATCCATCTTGGTCTCCCTGTTCTTTTGTTTGTCGATCCTCGGGAAAAGCTGCGCCCCCGGCTGGATGACGGCTCCGATTGCCAGTTTCCCCCACGGTTGTTCTGTATCCATGCGGCACGCTGCGATCTTCTTGTCAATGCCGAGAGCGTCCCATATTTTCTGACTCGTTGACGGCATCACCGGATAAAGATACAGAGCTATCAGCCGGAGAGATTCCGACAAAGTGTACAGCACCGCGCCGAGCCGGTCCAGGTCCTTGTTCTTCGCGAGCGTCCAGGGAGCGTTCTCCTCCACATAGCGGTTCGCAAGAGAGACAAGCGTCCAGACTTCCTGAAGATATTTTGAAAAGGAAAGTGAGCCTAGCTCTTCGGCGATAGCACTGGGGATCGCCGAAGCTTTCATGCGAAGTTTCAGGTCAATTGGATGTGCATTTTCATCGGTCACCAAATGAGGAGGAGGGATCCTCCCGTCAAAATATTTCCCTATCATCGTCAGCACGCGCGACAAGAGATTCCCGAGGTCGTTCGCAAGTTCGGTGTTGAAACGCGTCGTGAACGTTTCGATCGAAAAATCACCGTCGAGCCCGAACGGCACTTCGCGCAGCACGAAATAACGGAACGAATCCACGCCATGGGCATCGGCGACCTCGTTCGGATCGATCACGTTGCCGATCGACTTGGACATTTTCTTCCCGTCCCGCGTCCACCATCCGTGGGCGAAGATATTGCCGGGAAGCGGAAGCCCGAGCGCCATGAGCATGGTGGACCAATACACGCTGTGCGTGGTCAGGATGTCCTTTCCCACGAGGTGATGGTCCGCAGGCCACCAGAATGCTTCGCGCTTTGACGGCTCCGATGAGCCTTTCGCAGCCGGGCTCAAATACCGCGTGGCGGAAAGATAATTTACCAGCGCATCGAACCAGACATAGGTGACGAAGTCGCGGTCAAAAGGAAGCTCGATGCCCCAGGAAAGGCGCGCCTTGGGCCGCGAGATGCAGAGATCTCCCAGTTTCTGCGATTTCAAAAAGCCAAGCACCTCGTTCCGCCTGCTCTCAGGCCGGATGTAGCCGGGATGGTCCTCGATATGCCTGATCAGGCGGTCCTGATACCTGCTCATCAGGAAAAAGTAGTTGTCTTCGGTGATCCGCTCCACTGGCCTGCCGCAGTCCGGGCACTTGTTGTCGACGATTTCCTTCTCAGTCCAGAACCGCTCGTCCGGCGTACAGTACCAGCCCTCGTAGGTCCGGCGCTCGATCTCGCCTTTGTCGTACAGCTTTTGCAACAGCTCCTGCACAACGCTGATGTGCTCCCTGTCCGTGGTGCGGATAAAGGCATCGTTCGTGATCTCGAGCTTCTTCCAAAGCTTCTGGAAGTTCACGGTCAACAGGTCCGCATGCGCCTTGGGCGTCAGGCCCCGTTCCAGGGCCGCTTTCTCAACCTTCTGACCGTGCTCATCCGTGCCAGTGAGGAAAAAAACGTCATGTCCCAAGAGCCGGTGATAGCGCGCAAGCACGTCGGCTGCGATGGTGGTATAAGCATGACCGATATGCGGTACATCGTTCACATAGTAAATGGGTGTGGTTATGTAAAATTTCTTGTGCATTATGAGTGCGATTCTCGTTCCTCGCTGGGATGCAGGGTCCACGTCTTTCCCCGGACCCTTGACCCTGGACCCTTAAGTAGTTGCCGGTCCCTGGGGCGGTTTGTTCTCACCCCCGCCCCCGCCTTTCTTCTTCTTGCGCCAAAAACGGCGTTTTTTCTTCCTGCCGGACTTTTCGCCTTCCTGCTGAGGCTGCTGCGGGGACTGTGTTATCTGTTCCTGCAGCTGTTCCTGTGGCTCCGGCTTTTCCTGTTTTTGCTGCTGCCTTTGCTGTTGTTTTTGCTGCTGCTTTTGCTGCTGCGGTTGTTGCTGCCGTTCCCGGGGCTGGCCGCCCGGCTGCTGCGCCTTCTTTTCCTGCTGCTGGTCCCTTCTCTTCTCCGGCCTGCCGCCCTTCTGGCCGCCTTCTTTTTGCCGGTCACGCCGCTGGTCCTGCTGCTTGCGGTCTTCCTGGCGCCGCTTCTCTTCCTCGAGCCGGCGCTCCTCGGCCTCTTTCCGCTCTTCGCCGATGCGCTGCTCCTCTTCCGCTCTCTTTTCCTTGAGCACGGCCTCGCGCATGCCTGCGACGTCCTTTTTAATTT
>DAIDTZ010000231.1 GCA_027456925.1 Nitrospirota bacterium | reverse complement strand
GTCCAGCTCTTCTATGGTCTTTACAATATGCGCTCGGGCGGGATTAAGATGAATATAGCGGACTAATGCGAGGAGGTAGTTCTCTTCGTCGCAAAGTATGGACTTGTAGCGATTTTGGAACAAGTGACCGGTGCGGTTGTGTCGGTGATTGAAATACTGGGCGTACCAGGTGAGGAGTTTGCGCATGACGGCTGAGATGCCATGCTTACCGCTCTTGAAAAGGAGATGGATATGATTGTCCATAAGGACCCAGGCGTAGATGAAGCATCTTCCCTCAAGAACGTTCCTGCCCAGTCGTTCCAGAAACAGTGCTTTGTCCCGGTCATCTTTGAAAATGTCGGTCTTATTGATCCCGCGCACCATGATGTGATGCAGTGCTCCGGGGGCGTCAAGGCGGGCTTGGCGTGGCATGAGGCAATTCTATGCGTATTATTATCGTTTGTCAAGAGTTATGCACTAAATGCGTCAACGTCCCCTATGGTTCCTCCCAATGGTTCCTCGTTATCGCAACCATCACATTCACCGTCTGTGGGTCCATGCTTACCGCGTCTCTTCAGCTTTAAGATTTCATCTTGTCACTCAGGAGAGTTCCCGCCATGAAACTGTCCAAAATTGCGAGCTGTAAAGATGGAGATCAGTACGCCTCCAAGCCCAAAAGCCGTTACATCAGCTAAAGAATGAAGGGCAAAATCTCCAACCTGCACCGTGAGGAAATAACACACACCGACATTAAACCAGCCCCATAAGACGTTCACGGTGGAAGACGAAAGTCCTTTTCCTGGAGGTTTTGCAAACGGACTCTGGAAAGCGCGTCCCATGAGACCGCTTGCAAGGTGTGGAATTGCGTTTGTTAAAAATAAGCCTCCAAAGAAATAAGAAATGTAATGTAACCACGGCATTATCAGAGCCCTCCTATCAGGCGATTGTGTTTTAAACAAAAATATCCTCTTCGTCTTGATCAACCGCTGTCATGGTGAATGATTCTTTTTGGGAGCAGCATAGTTGTCCCAAGAATGAGCAACTGAAAAATGATGAGTGCTAAAAATGGCATCTGGAATGAATGCGAACTTGAAACTGCATCAGAAGATACAGAAAAGGAAACGACTACGGCCAATGCTGTCGTGAGAATGGGTCCGCCTAATCTTTGAACGATGTTTAACGAGGTCGTCGCAAAGCTCAGCTTGCTCTTAGGTACTGAAGCGTAGGCCGCAGCAATCGTAGGAATTCCAGTGGCACCTTGTCCTACTCCGCGCAAAAATAACCCTGCAATTGCAAGGGGAGCAGAATACCCGTTATAGGACATCCATAGAAATGGTACTGTTCCAACCAAATTGATGAACACACCCGCGCTAGCAACCGAACGGCAACCGAACTTGTCGGTCAACTCGCCCATGAGCGGAAAAGTGCACAACATGCCGATCCCCATGGCTGACAACACCCATCCGGCATCCGACGGGGAAAGCCCGACGCCCGAAATCAAGTAAAGCGGCACAAGGAACTGTCCACAGTACATGATCCCATTCGAGAGAAACTGCGTGGCAGTGGCGACAAAAAAAGTCCGGATCTTGAAGAGCTCGATGTCAATCAAGGCTTTCTCTTTCGCTCGCCTGGCCCGCCAAAGAAATGAGCCGAGCAAAAGAATTCCCAGGATGAGGAACGATGCTCCCTCATGATGGGAAGCTTGCTCAAATCCGTAGAGTAAGCAGGATAGCCCAGGCGAGAGCATTAAAAATCCAGGCATGTCAAAGGCACGCCTTTTAAGCATGGTCTCGTCATGCGGAATGATAATAGCCGCCAAGACCACGGCCAAAAACCCGACCGGCAAGTTGATGTAAAAAAGCCAAGGCCACCCCGCGTGCTTCAGGATAGCTCCAGCAAGCGGGGGCCCCAAGAGAGGAGCAAGGAGAATTGGGGCTCCGGCATAACCCATCACCCTTGCCATCTGTTTGCCCGCAACGCGCGCCATCATGAATTGCGTCATAGGGACCAAAATTCCGCCTGCGACGCCTTGAAGGATTCGGGCGCCAATGAGGGCGTGCATTGTGTGCGCGGCTCCGCAAAGAAACGAAGCGAAGGTGAAGGAAGAAAAGCAATAAATATATAGTCTCTTGGCCCCGAAGCGATCCACAAGCCAAGCATTTAGGGGTAGCATGAGCGCTAACGTTAAGAGATACCCGCTGATGATCCATTGAGCGGCAGAGATCGTAGAATGTAAATCGTCCTTGATAGTGGACAAGGAGACATTGACGACCGTCGAATCTAGTTGCGTCATGAATGGCGCGAGAATCACAACACCAATAATTTTCCAAGCTCGCGCATCAAGCCGATCGTCAGTTGAAGATGTTTTATTGATCTCCTGCATAGCCCTTTCTTTCATAACCATCAGGATTATAGCACTTAGCAGATAAAACTTGCAAATGTAACTTGCAAGTTTAACTGCTTTGTATATAACTCATGGTAGCCAAGGGATTGAAGATGCAGAAGCTCGCACGAGAGGGGCGCCATGCCTGGCTCTACAAGGCGGTAGCGAAACTTTCGAAATAAGAGAAAGTTATCCTTCGCAGGGCCGGAGAAATCATAAAAAAGCTAACAAACTGTGAAGGGCACACTGATTTTGATTCAGTTACATTTCCACGAAACGTTTCATGATCTCTGCGGCCTTAAAAAGTGCAGCTTTTTCTTGCTTATCGAGCTTTGCGATAGCGCTGGAAAGCCATGATTGTTTAGCGTCCCTTATGTCTTTTCGCAAAGCTACTCCTTTTGCTAAGAGTTTGATATTCATCTGCCGTCCGTCGGTAGGATGAGGTTTGCGTTCAACATAGCCCATCTCTTCCAGTGCTCCAACGGCAGTTCCCATGGACTGCGGCTTAATCCCTTCGGCTCGGGCGAGCTCCGCGATCGTCGCTGGACCGTCTCTGTCCAGACGCGAAAGGATCCCTTTTTGAGTCCATGAAAATTCACGTAGCTCCGCTGGAGCGTGAGCCCTGATCCGGCGCACGACCAGGCTGATCGCAAGGACAAAATCTTCAACGGCTGCATCATCGTTTTTCTGTGAACTCTTCATTTCTTCATCTTGCTACATAACAATTGAACTAGTCAGCAGTATTTTATAACTTGCAAGTTTATCTGTCAAGGTTATCTTCTATATAGCTTGTCTTTTGAAGATAGAAGCCTGTTAGTTTCCGATCGTATTATTCGAGTTTAGCGAATCCGCAACTACAACACTTTCAGGAAGAACATTCCAAGACACAGCCCCGTTACGTTGTCCCCTGCCGGGTGACGATCATATCGAACAGCTTTTCGAAAGCGTCGAACCACTTGTCGTGCGAGATCGCGTGGATGGAGGCGCCGGTGATGAACGTGTCCTTGTTCTTGTAGCAATATCTCACCTTGATCTCAAACGTGATCTCCCTGGGAGTGGCCGTGTTGACCCGCAGGCAGCATTCCCTGCGGTCTCCCGCGGTAAACTGCCGGGGGCATTCGAACAGGATGCCGTTCCGGCTGAAATTGCCGATGACCGCCGTGACCTGTTCCTGATCCTGCTTCACCGTGAACGCGAGGTATTTCCGGCATGGGTCTGGAATTTCATGCCGCTGCTCTTTACGTTTGTCGATCGTCATGAGGCCCTATCGGGGAGCGCAGATGCGTCTGATGCGTCCAAATTCCGAAGAAACTTGAACTTCGCTAAAGTATACAGAAATTTGTTTGAATGATAAAGAATAAAAAACCGGAACTCTGGAGCTACTCGAACGGGTAGGGCCAAATGAACATCAATTCCGGCCTATTAGATGTCAATGCGACTATGGGATGGTTATTCTGGTATTATGTGAGCCCGTATCGACTGAGATCGCAACTGGAGTCCAACTACTAGCGCCTGATGCCTTTACAAAAGCGGTAACGCCGGTACTAGAAAAATCACCAAAAACTACACTTGTTCCTGTCGAATCGTATTGCCGAATCTGGTATAATACGCCAGGTCATGAACGATGACCGTCAATCCGGTGTCCGACATGAGCAGCAAAAAGACATTTTCCGTCCGGCCCTTTGATAAGCTGAAGAAAGCCCTGGTGCAGCACGAGGCAGCTGCGCCCCCGGCTCCCCAACAGAAGAAAAAAGAAGAATACACCGACGAAGAGCTGTTCTGCCGCGAGATGGACGATGTGCAGGAGATCGAGGAATTCCGCACTCTTGCCTGCGCTCCCCGTGTCCGGAAAACCTTTGCGGAACCGAGGCGCCGTACCGAAGACCAGGAAACGCTCGCAATCCTCGGGGAGATTGCAGGAGGGCAACGGGCAATCCATTTGCCGGACACGCAGGAATATGTCGAATGGACCCATCCCGATTATCGTGACGACATCATTCTCAAACTGCACGCGGGCCATTTCTCGGTCCAGGCTTTTGTCGATCTGCACGGGTGTTCGGTGGCCGACGCGGAAGAGGAGCTCGAAGAGTTTCTTGCAGACTCTTTCAAAAAAGGCCTGCGCTGCGTCAAGATCATCCACGGACGGGGTCTCCGTTCCGTCAAAGGCGCCCGCTTGAAGGAAGCGGTGGTGAAACGCCTGTCCGGCCGCTTCCGGAAGGACCTCATCGCCTTTGTGACCGCCCGGCAGTGCGACGGCGGGTTGGGCGCTCTGTACGTCCTGCTCAGGAAAAAATAATATCGCGGTAATTCCTTAAAACGAATGAATAAAAAAACAACCACGATCCCCCGACCGAAGAATACGAAACCCCTCACCGCTGCCCAGGTCAGCAGATTCCGGAAAAAAGTTTATGATCATTTCGCGCAGGCAGGCCGCGTACTTCCCTGGCGGAAGCGTCCCACGCCCTACCGGGTGCTGGTCTCGGAGATCATGCTCCAACAAACGCAGGTGGAGCGGGTCGTCGAAAAGTACCGCGAGTTCCTTGCCGCGTTTCCCGATTTCTCCTCACTCGCAAAAGCGCCGCTTCCCCGGCTGCTTCGGATCTGGTCCGGCTTGGGCTATAACCGCCGGGCGCTTGCTTTGAAGGCGCTTGCTCAAAAAATCGTCGATGAACACCAGGGCAGGCTGCCGTCAAAACTTGAACTGCTTCTGACACTCCCGGGCATCGGGCCCTATACAGCCGGCGCTGTCTGTGCCTTTGCTTTTAACAAACTCGCGGTTTTCATGGATACGAATATCCGGCGCGTCTATATCCGCGAATTCTTTCACGATTGCGAAAAGATCCACGACGAGGAACTCGTCCCGCTCGTTCAGCGGACCCTGGACGCCAGGAACCCGCGAAAATGGTACAATGCTCTTATGGACTACGGCGCCGCGCTCAAGAAGGAACAGGGAAATCCCAACCAAAAGAGCGCGCACTACACGCGCCAGAGCCCCTTCGAAAATTCCAACCGGCAGGTGCGGGGGACGATCTTGAAGGCGCTGGTAACGGAATCTTCCTTAAGCCCGGCCCAGATCAAGAAAAAAACCGGCATGGACGCGGAGCGGATCAAAAAAAATCTTCTGCTTCTTGAGAAGGAAGGGTTCATCAAAAAGAAGGGCAGATCGTTTGTCCTGGAGTAGCACGCTTCGATGCGACCATGAGGCAAGGCCCCGACTACATACAGTTCTATCCCACGCTCAGGTGCAACCGGTCCTGCGGTTTCTGCTTTAATCGGTCCCTGCCCGCTGCGGGTGATATGTCCCGCGCCGATTTCCGGCGCATGCTCGGCGCGCTCACGCGGGTCTCCGTGAGCACCATCGACATCCTGGGCGGCGAGCCGACGCTGCACCCGGACATTGTGGCGTTCGTTCACGACGCGCTTGCCTCAGGCTTACGCGTCAACATCAGCTCGAACGGGTCGAACCTGGATGTGCTCGAAGAGCTCGCAGGAATGGGTCCCCGCGTTACCATCGGCATTTCGATCAATGACCGCGAAACACTTGAACAGACCGGAGCATTCATTCAGGCGCGCGGCGTTGTGGTGAAGTCCCTCTTCCATCCGGACATGGACCGCGGCATCATCCGCGACATCCTCTCGCTCAAACCAAAAAAATATTATCTCATCTACCGTGACGCGCTTCATCGGAGCGCGCTTGCGGCGACAATCCCTTTCCCGCGCTTCATCGAAAAGGTGGAACAGCAGTTTGCTCCGGAACAGACGGGCACGGTCTTCTGTTCCGGTTTCGTTCCTGACCAGGAGGGCACTCCCGAGCTTGCCCGCGTACGCTGTCCTGCGGGGACCACGAAGCTGGGGGTCCTGCCCGACGGGTCCGTGTATCCCTGCAACCTTTTTTTCGGACAGGAGAAGTTTTTCCTCGGCAATCTGTTGAGCGGGACTTTCTCCGACATCTGGCAGCACCGGACGCTTGCCTATTTCCGCAAACCAGTCCAGAATCCCTGCGCGCGGACATCATGCCGGCTGCATGCCCGCTGTCACGGCGGCTGTCCTGCCCACAGCTTCGTACTCGCCAACGATCTTGCGGCCCCGGACCCGCGGTGCAGCGGAGCCTGACTTTATTTATTGGATCGACAATAACATATCTGGTATACTTGGAAAAATTTCTTATCGAGGAGGCTCCGCATGGTTACCGCTCTCGTGCTGTTGACGGTTGCGCGAAACAAGGTGAATGCCGTGGCTGAAACGCTTGCCGATATGGAGGGGATCACGGAGGTTTATTCGCTTGCCGGCAGATACGACCTGGCGGTCGTCATTCGCGTGCGGGATAATGACCAGCTGGCGGAGGTCGTGACGAACCACATGCTGAAGGTCGAGGGGATCCTCACGTCGGAAACGCTCGTCGCCTTCCGCGTCCACTCCCGCCACGACCTGGAGAGCATGTTTTCCATCGGCCTGTAACCCGGGCTTGTCCGTGTTACGTACATTTGTTTTTTTTCAAAGACCGAAGCCCGGCTGCTCTTCTGTTCCGCAAGCGGGATCGTCCGCGAAAACCGTTGTGAACCTCGCCCGAATAGTTTAAAATACCAGCCGCAACGTTATGCAGGCACGACTTTATCTCCAGGAGGAAGGAATGAGACAGACCAAGATTATTCTCTCTGACAAGGAAATACCGACCAAGTGGTACAATATCATGGCGGACATGCCGAACAAGCCCAAGCCCCCGCTCCATCCGGGAACGAAGCAGC
Source organism: Nitrospirota bacterium (assembly GCA_027456925.1). GTDB lineage: Bacteria > Nitrospirota > UBA9217 > UBA9217 > UBA9217 > JAJYKN01. Next base: position 12,129 of record DAIDTZ010000231.1, on the reverse strand, counting down.
CTGTCGGGCCCGATGATCTCAAACCGATTTTCCCCATGGACCTCATCCTGCAGGAGGTGAGCCAGGAGCGGTGGATAGACATCCCCGAGGAAGTGCTGGATATCTATACGCTCTGGAGGCCGTCGCCGCTGTTCCGGGCGCACCGGCTCGAAAAGGCGCTCGGCACGCCGGCCAAGATCTATTACAAGTACGAAGGCGTGAGCCCCGCCGGGAGCCACAAGCCGAACACTGCCATCCCGCAGGCGTTCTATAATAAGAAAGCGGGCATCAAGCGGATCTCGACCGAGACCGGCGCCGGCCAATGGGGCTCGTCCATGGCCCTTGCCGGCAAGCTCTTCGGCCTCGACGTCACGGTCTACATGGTGAAGGTGAGCTTCGGCCAGAAACCCTACCGCAGGATGATGATGGAGACCTGGGGCGCCACGGTGCACGCCAGCCCGTCCACGGTGACGAACGCGGGCAGGAAGTTCCTGGAGCTCGACCCCAACAGCACCGGGAGCCTCGGCATCGCCATATCCGAGGCCGTCGAGGACGCGGCCACGCACGATGACACGAACTACGCGCTGGGATCGGTCCTAAACCACGTGTGCCTGCACCAGACCGTCATCGGCCAGGAGGCCAAGAAGCAGCTGGAGATCGCCGGCGATTATCCCGACGTGGTAATCGCCTGCTGCGGCGGCGGGAGCAACTTCGCGGGGATCGCATTCCCGTTCCTGCACGACAAGCTCTCGGGCAAGAAGAAGGACCTCCGGGCGATCGCGGTGGAGCCCACGTCCTGTCCGACTCTTACCAAGGGAGAGTTCTGCTACGACTTCGGCGATGTGGCGGGCATGACGCCGCTCATGACCATGTACACGCTGGGCCACGACTTCATGCCTTCGGGGATCCATGCGGGCGGGCTCCGGTACCACGGCGACTCGCCGCTCGTGTCCCAGCTCTACCATGACAAGATAATCGAGGCCAGGGCCTACGGTCAGACAAAGTGCTTTGAGGCGGCGGTGCTCTTCGCGGGGACGGAGTCGATCATTCCCGCGCCGGAGAGCAGCCATGCGCTCCGGGCGGCAATCGACGAAGCGCTCCGTGCAAAAGAGGAAGGGAAGCAGAAGACCATCCTTTTCAACCTCTCCGGTCACGGCTATCTCGATCTGCAGGCCTATGCCGACTACCGGGAAGGAAAACTGTTCGACCACGAGCACCCGGAAGAGGACATCAGGAAGGCGCTCGAGAACCTGCCGAAGATCTAACAGCCCGTTACCGGTTCATCAATAAAAATCCCTTCCCGATACGCCGGGAGGGGATTTTTTTAACGCACTGTTCTGAAGGAATGGGCGGAATAACGGAGCGTAGTGAGAGAAGCGAAGGCTGGGCAAGGAAAGCGGCCTACGTTCGTTCGTTGCTCTTGAGGCGATCCAGCGCGCTGCGGGCGATCAGGATATTGCCGTCCGCTTCCTTGACAATGGCCTTCGCCATCAGCACCTTGAGACACTTGGAGACCGCCTCGCGGGACGACCCGATGCGTGCGGCGAGTTCCTTGTGCGTCAGCTTTCCTGCCTTGAGATAGCCGCCCGAGGAACCGGGGCCGTCGATCTCAGTCGCGTGATCGAGGAGCGACTTGATGAGCCGCTCGCCGACCTCGAGGAACGCCAGCGATTCGATCATTTCGTCGGCTTTCCGGAGACGGTCCACGAGGGTCGCCATGAGCTCAACCGAGATCCGGGGTTCTTTGTAGAGCAGATCGAAGAAGAGGTCCTTTTTCAGGACGGAAAGTTCAGCGTCTTTTTCCGCGACGATGGTGGCGGACCTGCCTTTGCCGTCGAGCAGGCTCAGCTCCCCGAAGAACGCGCCTTTCTCGCACCGCGCGAGCTCGATTTCATCGCCTTCCTCATCGATGAGCACCGCCTTCAGCATCCCTGAATTCACGATGTACAGGTCCGTGCTCAGGTCCGTCTTGTGGAAGACCACGTCGCCTTTCCTGTACGTTGCGCTCTTGCACCGCGAGGCTATTTCCTTCAGCTGGGAATCCTTCAGATGTTTAAAGAGAGGAATGTTCTTTAAATATTGAATGAGCATAGGTTGTACGAACGCGGCCGCGGTAACGAACTCCGGCGTCCGATGCCTCCTTCCCGGGTTAACAGAGAGAACAAGCACACCAGTTGACAGATTCGTAAAAAAGTCTGATTTTCACAGGGAGACACGGAGACACGAAGAAAGACATCTTGAAAATTAACGGTCTTCTCTCTGTGGCTTCGTGGCTTTGTGTGAGAATACAAATTCTTGCGAGTTCATCAAAGTTTACGCTCACGGCGTACGTGCCGCTTCGGAAAATCCCAGGTTTTGGAATGTTGTGAGCATATCATCGTCATAAGGTAAAATCAAGCAGATTGCGCCAAAATCGCCTGTCGATGATTCTCGTTTGCGACGTTGTAATCGCTGTGACTTCCTGTAAACCCGGTCCGAGGTATTATTACGGTAATGAAGAGATCGTGCAAAGATGCCCGAATCGCTTACGGCAAAACTCACACGCTGGGGGGTAACTTTTATCCCGCTTTCCGCGGGACCGGCGGACGCATCACCTACACCGCAAGCGACTGGCGCTATTTCTTCACGTCCTGCATTTCCCGCTTGAACTCCGACGTAAAGTGGAACTCGATGCCGGGGTTGGCCTCGATCATGTTCCGGAGCACCCATTCCGATTCCGCGAGAAAGACGGTATTGCCGTCTTTGTCCGTGGCAATGCGGTCCGACTTGAACCTGCAGAACTTGTCCATTTCGAGCTTGTCCCCGGCCGTGATCCAGCAGGCTTTGTAAATGTTCATCGGGTCGAACCGGCACTTCGCGTTGTATTCGTGTTCCAGGCGGTACTGGAGCACATCGAACTGCAGCTGCCCCACGGTGCCGACGATCCTCCGGTTTCCCTGCTGCTGCGTGAAGAGCTGGGCAACGCCCTCGTCGGTCAGCTGCTCGATGCCCTTTGCAAGCTGTTTCGACTTGCCCGGGTCCATGTTCACGAGCTCCTTGAACACTTCCGGGGAAAAAGTCGGGATTCCCTGGAACATCAGCTTTTCGCCCTCGGTGAGGGTGTCGCCGATCTTGAAGTTCCCCGTATCGTAGAGCCCGATAACGTCGCCGGGAAAAGCCTCGTCCACGATGCTCTTGCGCGCTCCCAAAAAGGAGGCCGGGCTCGTGAAACGGATGTTTTTGCCGAGGCGCACATGGAGGAACATCTTGTTCCGCTCGAACTTGCCGGAGCAGACGCGGATGAAGGCGATGCGGTCGCGGTTACGCGGATCAAGGTTCGCGTGGATCTTGAACACAAAGCCGGTGAAGTCTTTCTCGTCGGCGTGAACAATCCGCTGGTGCGTGGGGCGGCTCCCGGGCGTGGGCGCAATCTCGGTAAAGGTATCGAGCAGTTCTTTGACGCCGAAATTATTAATGGCGCTGCCGAAGAACACGGGCGCGAGCTCTCCCGAAAGATAGGCGCCCACGTCAAAGGGATTGTGCGTGCCTGCGATCAGCTCCACATCCTGGCGGAGCTGCACGGCATAGTCGCCGAGCTGCCGGTCGAGGACCGGGTCCGCGATACCCTGGATCTCAATCACATCGGTCGCGACGGTGACGCCGCCGGGACGGAAAAGGTAGAGGCTGTTATTGTACAGGTTGTAGACGCCTTTGAAGGACGTGCCCATGCTGATGGGCCACGAGAGCGGCTGGACGCGAATGTTCAGCTTGGTCTCCAGTTCGTCCAGAAGTTCGAAGGGGTTCTTGCCCTCGCGGTCGAGCTTGTTCACGAAGACGATGACCGGCGTCTTGCGCATGCGGCAGACTTCCATGAGCCGGAGGGTCTGCTCTTCCACGCCCTTGACGCAGTCCACCACAAGGATGACGCTGTCAACGGCCGTGAGCGTCCGGTAGGTGTCCTCGGCAAAGTCCTTATGACCGGGAGTGTCGAGCAGGTTGATCTTGAGCCCGTTATAATCGAAGCCCATGACCGACGTGGCAACGGAGATGCCGCGCTGACGCTCGATGTCCATGAAGTCCGAGGACGTGCTCTTCCGGATTTTGTTCGACTTGACCGCGCCCGCAACCTGGATCGCCCCGCCGAAGAGCAGGAACTTCTCCGTAAGCGTGGTCTTTCCCGCGTCAGGGTGGCTGATGATGGCGAAGGTGCGCCGCTTGCTTATTTCGTCCGCGTAGTCCATTGATATTCACAATTCGCCCCGAAGGGCGAGCGATGTAAAATAACAACTGGGGGCCGAAATGTCAAGGGTTTTACCGCGGGATGGTTTATTGCCGGAACGTAACCCGGGCGAGCCGGACTACTCCTTGAAGCGGTCTTTCGCCCGTTCGTAGGCTTTTTCAAAATCATCCATGGCAGCATCCATGTCGGAAGTAAATTTTTTCCATTTCCTTGTCGATTCTTTCCGGATTTTCTCAAGTTTTCGCGCCGCCGACTGCTGTTTCTGCTCAGCATCATCAAGGTATTGGTTCATCTCCTCGCGCGTCTGCTCCGTCACGGTGGCGGTCCTGGCTTTGATCTCATCGAGCTGCTTGCCGATCTTTCTGAGCCGCTCTTCCATATTTTGTTCGTACTGTTTCTTTTCCTGCGACAGGTCCGGCGTCGTTGCCTTTTCATTTGCCGCAATAGGCGACACAGCGGCGCAGGCAGAGATGAGCACCAGCATGGCTGCAAGGGGCAGTATTCGCTTCATGGCAAACCTCCTTTTGCATCAGGCTTATTCCGCGCGATAGGCAGTGTTGATCGCGCCATGTGCCTCAAGAGCAAGCTCTTTCCGCGAGGCGTTCGCAGGGACCTTGATGATCTTCAGCGGTATGACCTCAATATCGACTGATGCCAGCGCCAATAATTTCGGAAAATGCCGAAAAAAGGTCTCCCCGCCGTAATAAAAAACAGCATCCCGGCTGTGCGCGCTCACGGGGCAATTGTTAATTTTAGTATAGCGCAGGCAGAGGGGGATAATATCGGTCCGTGCTTCCACCGCGGAATCGAAAAGCGAATTCCTGAACGGACGTACGCGCTCTCCGTTCTACGTGGTGCCCTCGGGAAAGAGCACCACGGTAAACCCCTCTTCGAGAATGCGCGTGATCACGGCAATTTCCTTCTTAAGGCCGAATGCCTTTCTCCGCTCAACGAAAACGCTCCCTCCCAGGCGCGCGAGCATGCCGAGAAAGGGCGTGCTGCCGAGTTCCACTGACGTGATAAAAACAGAGGGCGCCAGTGAAGCGATGACCAGGATATCGATATACGAAACGTGGTTGGAGACCACGAGCGCGCCGGAGCTTCGTTTCTGCAGGCGCTCGGGGTGCCTGACATGCATGCGTATACCCAGAAGCGCAAGCATCCTGCGGGAGGCAAACGAACAATTTCTGGTCAGAAAAAATCTGCGCAGCCGGGGCCCTGACGGCAATATCGTGATAATGCAGGAGGTGAGAAGGTAGGCCAGGACGATAGAAATGATCCCGAGGATTTTGACGAAGTGGCGCATCATGTCCGCCTTTGTGCTCGATGGTCAACAGACACGTTGTTTTGTTCCGCCCTGTCGAAAAAAGGTGCGACCATTGCGGATTATGGCACAGGCAGATGTTGTTTTCAATGGGAAAACGCGTTATTGCCCGTCTTTACTTCGGCAGGAAGCGGGGCTATACTTTAATTGAAAGAAAGAATCGTTTTCCCGGCGCAGACGGCGCAGTTACACCTGCAGACACCAGGGGAGAAAGGAGCAGGAGAATGAGCATGCTTGCAGAGTTCAGCGTGGTTCCCATCGGCACGGGGGCGGGCATCAGTCCGCAGATTGCGAAAGTTCTGAAAATTGTTGCAGAAAGCGGCATCACGTATAAGGCAAATCCCATGGGCACGGTGCTCGAGGGCGACTGGGACTCCGTTCTGTCGGTTATCAAAAAATGTCATGACGTCGTGATGAGCGGTTCGGAGCGCGCACTGACCACGATTACCATTGACGACCGCAGGGGAAAAGAATCACGGATGGAAAAGAAGCTTGAGTCGGTGGAGCAGAAGCTTGGGATGAAACTGAAGACCTGATCAAAAGCGAGGTGAACCATGAGCAACAAGGGGGATGAGGGCGGTTCGGAACGGATCAAGATCCAGGAGAAGGCCTTATCCAATCTGGCCGACATGCTGAAGAAGCATGAAATCGAGTCAGCAGAAGAGATCGGGGACCTCCAGGCGGAGCTGAAAGCTCTTAAGCTGTTCCTTGCGCGGAACATCCCCGAGTTCAAGAAACAGTATCCCGAGATTCAGCGAAAAAAATTGAAATAAGCTGAAGACAGAGTGAGTCTTGGCGGAATGAAGGAGGCGGACATTATGAAGATGGTCGGCAAAAGAGAGAGGTCCTACAAGCAGACATACAAAAAGAAAACATCTACGCCGGATCCCTATCTCCCGAGAGGCGCGAGCCAGAAGACATCGGTTTGCGAAGGGTGTCATTCCGTTTACAAGAAGAAGCGGTGGTATGCCGACCGCGATCTCTACGACGCGGCGGTTATGATTCCCGATACTGCAACCACGGTCTGTCCGGCCTGTCTCAAAATCCGCGACAACTTCCCGGGCGGCATTGTGACGCTCAAAGGAGACTACGTACTTCCGCACAAACAGGACCTGCTGAACCTCGTCAAGAACGAGGAGGAGCGGGCGCGCGGGTTTAACCCCCTTGAACGGGTGATGTCCATTAAGGAGAATGGCCACGGCAGTATCGTGATCAACACGACGAACGAGAAGCTTGCTCAGCGGCTGGGCCGGGCCATCAAGAAGGCATTCCGCGGCGCCGTGTCGTACCGCTGGTCGCACGACAACAAACTGGCGCGTGTGGATTGGATGCGGGAGATGGAGGCCGGCTGATCATGAGGCAGAGGTGACGTGGTACGCGGGATCTTCAGGATCCTGACTTTTCTTTTTGCAGCGTGTTCAGATACTCCTCCCATTCCGTGGGGAGGAGATATTTTTTTTTGCTGTTGCACTCCTTGCAGGCGGGAACGAGGTTCCCCTGCACGGACTTCCCTCCGCGCACGATGGGGATCAGATGGTCCATCGTCAAATCAGCGGGCTTGAACGTCTTGCCGCAGTAATAACAAATTCCCGAAGAACGTTTTCGTTTCCACCACTGCGAGTCCCGCATTTCACGGGCTTTTGCTTTCTCCCGCTTGATGTGAGCATCATCAACAGTGACGAAATAATCAGAACTCATGGTGTGTAATATTACTTTATCCCCGCCTTCTTGTCACGCTAATAAAATCCGATGGCTCCGAAGCTCACCCACCGCGTAACATCTCAAAAACTAATATTTTTCTTGACATTAGGTGGCGCGAATTATATACTTTGACCAACAGGTGGTATAAAGTGGGAAGCAGTGGGTATGCTGGGGAGGGAAATGTTCCGAGGCAGTTTCGAACATACCGTTGATTCCAAGGGCAGAGTGAGCGTGCCGTCGAAATTCCGCGACATCATTTCGGATCGTTATGACGGAAGGCTCGTGCTCGCCATGGACTACGACCGCTGTCTTACGGTCTACCCGCTCGAAGAGTGGGAGCGACTCGAGGAGAAGATCAAGACCCTTTCGCTGATGAAGCAGGAGGTCAAGGACTTCAGGCGCTTTCTGTTTTCGTCGGCCACGGAGTGCGAGCTGGACAAGCAGGGCCGCATCCTGATCCCGCCGACGCACCGGGAACACGCCGGCATCACCAAGAACGTGATGCTCATCGGAATCATCGACAAGATAGAAATATGGGACGCCAAGGCGTGGGAGGCGCGAAATAATCAAAACGGCGATAAGATCGGCGAGGCGCTCGCCGCATTGGGTCTATAACGACATGGATGAAAATCTCAAAGTATATCAGATGAACCTTGAAGGCGAAGTCGACCAGTCCAAGATGGCTGAGATCAACCGGATAATCGGCCAGCTCATCAAGGGAGAGACCTACGGCCTGATCCTGAACTTTGAGTCGGCGGAGCACATCCATTTCACGATCCTGCAGTCTCTGGTTGAAGAGAAGCGCCGCCTCCAGTCCTTCGGCGGCGATATCCGGCTCGCCGCGCTGTCCGATTATATAAAGAACATTTTCAGGACCACGGGTGTACTCGAGGAGTTCCAGGTCTTTGACACGGTTCTGCAGGCCGCGAAGAGCTTCGGTGTTACAAAACCGGCGACGAATCTGCCGCTGGGACTGTGAAAGTTCAGGGTTCAGAGTTCGGAGTTCAGAGTGGGGAGTAAAAATCAAAATGAAATAACGAGAGCAAAACAGAATACTTCGAACTCCGAACCCCTGACTCCGAGCTTGGTCCATACACCCGTCCTGCTTAAGGAGGCCGTTGATCTCATCGCCCCGCGGTCCGGCGGGGTGTATGTCGACGGAACGCTCGGCGCCGGAGGCCATGCAGCGGAAATCCTGAAGCGCTCATCGCCCGACGGCATTCTCATCGGGATGGACCAGGACGCAGAAGCTATCGAGCGAAGCAAACTGAGCCTCGCGGCGTACGGCGCTCGCGTGCACATCCAGCGCGGGAATTACCGGGATCTGCCGCAGGTCCTCTCCGGGCTGGGATACGGGAAAGTAGACGGAGTGCTGCTGGACCTGGGTGTTTCCTGGTTTCATCTGAAGACGCCGGAACGGGGCTTCAGCTTCCAGCTGGACGGACCGCTCGATATGCGCATGGACATGAGCAGATCGCAGACTGCAGCGGATCTGGTGAACAACCTCTCCCGGAATGAGCTTGCGAGGATCCTCCGTGAATTCGGGGAAGAGCGCAAAGCAGGCGCCATAGCGAGGGCCATAGAAAAGGCGAGGGCCCGGAGGCCCATCACGAGTACGGTTCAACTGGCCGACATTGTTACGAGCGTATTTCCTCCCTACCCTCCCCGGAGAACTCATCCGGCTACACTCACGTTTCAGGCTTTGCGCATAGCGGTGAATGACGAACTCGGCGCACTCAGCGAAGGGGTGAGCGCGGTGATTCCGCTGCTCTCGCCCGGCGGCAGGATCGCGGTGATAACGTTTCACTCGCTCGAGGATCGCATCGTGAAACGGGCCTTTACGGCGGAAGCCAGGGGCTGCATTTGCCCCCCGAAACTGCCCGTCTGCGCGTGCGGAAAAAAACCGGTGCTCAAAATACTGACGCAGCCGCCGGTCATTGCGGGACCGGATGAAGTGGCGGGGAATCCGGCGGCACGGAGCGCCAAGCTCCGGGCCGCGGAGAAACTGCCGGACTGAGAAAATCGCAGATCCCGGGCCGCGGCGTTCGAACGGGGAAATTTCAAACTTTTATTCGGTCCAGAAAAGAGTTATCTTATGCATTCGGGGGTCGGCAGCATAGGCGCATTGGTGTTCGAGCGGAGCAAGCGGGGAAGGTTTCGCCGCGTTGTCGCTACCCTCTGTATCATTGCCGGGCTGCTCCTGTACGTCGGAGGCAAGGTGAAAATCATGCGTCTCGGGTATCAGATCGAAGCCCTGGAGCAGGAGAAGCAGGAACTGGAACGGGCAAACGGGTCCCTGCAGATCGAGGCCTCGAGCCTGGCCTCGCCGGCAAGGATAGAGGAGATTGCCACCAAGCGTCTCGGCATGGTCAGGCCGTCGAAGGAAAACATGGTCATTGTCAAGAGTGTCAAGGGGAACGCGCCCAAACAGTAGGCGGGTATGGAAAGACGGGGGAGAATAGTTGGGATATTGGCCGTCATGGTCCTGGGCTTTCTGCTCGTGGCCCTGCGGCTGGTGTACCTCCAGGTATTTGAACGGGCAAAACTGACGGCACGCGCCGAGCGGCAGCAGGAACAGGTGCTGACGCTGGTGCCCAAGCGGGGCGCCATTTTGGACCGCAGGGGCAAGGCACTCGCCGTAAGCCTCGATGTCTATTCGGTATACGGCATTCCCTCGAAGATCGACGACCCCCGCGCGCTGGCCAAGCGGCTTTCCCGGATCCTGCATGAAGATCCGGCCACCCTGGAGCGAAAGCTGGCCGGCGACAAGCATTTCGTCTGGCTGAGACGCAAGGTCGATCCGACCGAGGCGGAGCAGGTCAAAGAGTTGGGGTCCGCGGAGATCCAGCTCCGGGCCGAACCGAAGCGGTTTTATCCGAACAAAGCCCTTGCCGGACCCCTGATCGGGTTCGCCGGTGTCGATAATGAAGGCCTCGAAGGTTTGGAGCGGACCTACGACAAGATCCTTCGCGGCGTCAACGGCTGGATGCTTGCGGAGATGGATGCCAAGGGACGAATGGTGTTTCCCGGCGGCCCCGGTTTTCAGTATCACATGCCGAAGCCGGGTCATGACATCATTCTCACCATCGACGAGGTGATCCAGCATATCTCCGAGAAGGAGCTCGATGCCGCGCTGGCGAGCTCTCACGCCAAGGGAGGGGTCTGCATTGTTATGAATCCGCAGACCGGAGAAATCCTGGCGCTGTCGGTGCGGACGAACGGGTACGGCCGCCCGGCGTTCAACCCCAATGAGCCGCAACGCTACAAACCTGCGGAGTGGCGAGACCGGGCGGTGACGGATGCTTATGAACCCGGCTCCATATTCAAGGTGGTCCTGGCTTCAGCGGCGCTCGAAGAACGCGTCGTCCACCCCCTGGAACGGCTCGATTGCAGCGCCGGGTACATCAAGCTCGCCGACCGCGAGATCAAGGACGCGCACAAAAACGGCGTACTTACTTTTTCCGACGTGATCGCAGAATCGAGCAACGTGGGTACGATCAAGGTCGCGCTCCGGCTCGGCAAAGACCGGTTCTACAAATATATTACCGCCTTCGGGTTCGGCAAGAAGACCGGCGTGGACCTCCCCGGAGAGATTCCGGGTCTGCTCCAGGACACCCGGTTGTGGTCCGGCGTGTCCCTCGGCGAGATCGCCATCGGCCAGGGGATCGGGGTGACCCCGCTCCAAATGGCCGCGGCCTACTGCGTGATCGCCAACGGCGGCGTGCTCATGAAGCCCTACGTGGTCTCGGAGATTGTGGACCCCGGCGGAGGAGCGGGCCAAAAATTCGGGCCCCAGCCTGTGGGGCGCGTCATTTCGGAAGAGACCTGCGCCAAGGTGGTCGGCTTGCTGAAACGGGTGATTGATATGGGCACGGGCCAGGAGGCAAAGCCCTCCGGGTACAGCGCGGCGGGAAAGACCGGCACGGCCCAGAAGATCGACCACCGGACGGGCGAATACTCGAAGAAAAACTATGTGAGCTCGTTTGTCGGGTTCGCGCCGGCCAACTCCCCGAGGATTGTGATCCTTGTGATGATCGACACTCCGGAAAGTTCCATCTACGGCGGCACGGTGGCGGCGCCGGTGTTCCGGGCAGTGGCGGAACAGAGCCTCGCCTATCTGCGGGTGGCGCCTGATGATAGGGGAGGCAGGATGCTCCTGGTGACGAAATGAAACTCGCCCATCTCCTGAACGTACTGGAGACAACAACGGCTCTGCCGCGTGAAGCGCTGGACAGAGAGGCGCTGAACATCGCCCATGACTCCCGGAAAGTGACCCCGGGGTCCCTGTTCGTGGCCGTGCGAGGATTTCACTCGGACGGCCATGAGTTTGTTTTGCAGGCCGCAAAGCGGGGCGCAATCGCCGTTATCGCCGAACAGGAGAACAGAGAAGCGGCCGCCATCGGCGCCGTCCAGATCATTGTCAAGGACTCCCGGAGGGCGCTTGCGCTCCTTGCCGATGCCTTCTACGGCCATCCGTCGCAAAAGCTGAAGCTTATCGGCGTTACGGGAACCAACGGCAAGACCACGACGACCTATCTCGTGAAATCCATCATCGAGGCCGCCGGAGGGACCGCGGGCCTCATCGGCACCATCGATTACCGCGTGGGCGACCGGGTCTATCCGGCGCCGAACACGACGCCTGAATCGCTCGATCTGCAGCGGCTCCTTTCGGAAATGGCGGGCCTGGGCGTCGATATCTGCGTCATGGAGGTCTCGTCGCACGCGCTTGCCCTGGGCAGGACCACGGGATGCAGTTTTGTTGCCGCGGCATTCACGAACCTGCCGCAGGACCACCTGGATTTCCACGAGACCATGGCGTCGTATTTTGAAGCCAAGCTGCTGTTGTTCAAAGGCCTCGGCCCCGAGGCGCACGCCGTGGTCAATCTTGACGATGGGCGGGCAATGG
>DAIDTZ010000230.1 GCA_027456925.1 Nitrospirota bacterium | reverse complement strand
TAGTTAAACAATCGATGGAGGTAGATTCATACTATGGGTTCTACGACAAAAAAAGATTATTACGAACTTCTTGGCATTAAAAAAGGGGCCACTGCTGCAGAAGTAAAAAAGGCTTTCAGGAAGCTCGCAAGAAAGTATCATCCCGACATCAACCCAGGGGATAAAGTTTCCGAACAGAAATTCAAGGAAATCAATGAAGCAAACGAAGTTCTTTCCGATGCCAAGAAAACACAGCAGTACGATCAGTTCGGCCACGCTGCATTCGATCCAAGCTACGGTCAAGGTGCGGGTCCCGGCGCCGGGACCGGCCAGGGGTTTGAAGGGTTTGCGCGCAATGCAACCTACTCCGGGACCCAGGGTTTTGAGGATATATTCGGCAATATATTCGGCAACCGCGCACGGCAGCAAGGGCCGTCAAAAGGCGAAGATACCACCTATGCCGTCGAGGTCGACCTGGAAGACGCCATCTTCGGAAAGACCATGCAGGTTGACCTGCAGCGTGAAGTAAAGTGTGCGGTTTGTGGCGGATCGGGCGCGCAGCCGGGGTCCTCGCCCCGCACCTGCCCGACCTGCATGGGATCGGGCAGCATATCACAGGGCAAGGGGTTCATGCAATTCGCCCAGACGTGCCCCACCTGCCGCGGAGAAGGAACGATCAACCCGAACCCTTGCCTGGCGTGCGCGGGCAGGGGTGTTCTTCCCAAATCGGAACGTATTAACGTAAAAATTCCGCCGGGTGTTGACAACGGCTCCCGGGTACGTATGGCTGGATTGGGCGGTCCCGGCGAAAAAGGCGGACCTCCGGGCGACGTCTACATTGTGACCAAAGTGAGGACGCACCCCTATTTTGAGCGAAAAGGCGATAACCTGTATTCGGAAGCAGGCGTTACCGTCAAGGAGGCCGCGTTGGGGGAAAAAATCGAGATCCCGACCGTTGATGGGATGGTCTCGCTCTCTCTGCCCGAGGGAGTGCAGACGGGCCAGCAGCTCAAACTCAAGGGCAAAGGCGTTCCCCATTTCGGGGGAGGCGGCGTGGGAGACCACTATGTCACGATCAAGGTCATGACGCCGACCGGCCTGTCAGACCGCGGGAAAGAACTCCTTCGGGAACTCGACCGGATGCACCCATCCAACCCCAGAAGCTTGATTACCTTCAGGGGATTCAGGAAAAGATAATTCGGAATGGGGAATAAAAGAAAAGCAAAGTTAGGCAAAACAGTGCGGCGTTGTGCTTTTGCCGTTCAATTCCGCAATCCGAATACCGCATTAATTGGAGCGGCACATGGCGCGTGAACACCGACTCTTCATGATCAGCGTGGTATCGGAAATGCTTGGGATCCATCCCCAAACGCTCCGGCTCTATGAACGCGAGGGGTTCATCAAGCCCAAGCGCAGCGGCGGGAATACGCGCCTCTATTCCGAGGAAGACGTCGAGAAACTCGAGATGATCCTGCGGCTTACCCGTGAACTCGGCATCAACCTTGCGGGCGTGGAGGTCATTCTCTCGATGCGGGAAAAAATGGAGCAGATGCAGCGGGAAATGGAAGAGACCAGCGTGCAACTGCGCGAAGACCTTGCGCGCGAAATCAGGCGCAGGGAAGAGATCAGGAACGCTCTCGTGCCGGTGAGGAGAATTGTGGTGAGGAGAACGGAATAAACAGCATAACGCATGGAGCAGAGAGCATGGAGTATTCCGGTACGTATCCTGTGCGCTTTGCACCATGCCCTATGTGCGGTTTGCGGAGGAAACCATGGCGCGGTTAGATAAATTAACATTAAAGGCGACGGAGGCGATGCAGTCGGCCCAAGACAGCGCAGCCAAACGTCATCACCAGCATATTGAAGTGGAACATCTCCTGCTTGCGCTCGTGGAGCAGACGGACGGCGTCGTACTGCCTTTGCTGAAGAAACTCGGCGCGGATCCGGGAAGGATCAAAAGCGACATCGAGGAAGTGTTAAGCAGGCTGCCGAAAGTTGAAGGATTGGTGCAGACCTATCTCTCGCCGCGTCTCGGCAGGTTGTTCGAACGGGCCGAACAGGAAGCAGAGCGGCTGAAGGACGAGTACGTGAGCACGGAACACTTGCTGATCGCGGCCGCGGACGGCGACGGCGCGGCCCGGGACATTCTTTCGCGCCACGGCGTTACCAAAGACAACATTTTCACGGTCCTGGTCGACATCCGGGGGAGCCAGCGCGTCACGGACCAGAACCCGGAAGACAAGTACCAGGCCCTGGCCCGGTACGGACGGGACCTGACCGACATGGCCCGGCACGGCAAGCTCGACCCCGTCATCGGCAGGGACGAGGAGATCCGGCGCGTGGTGCAGGTGCTTTCCCGCCGCACCAAGAACAACCCCGTGCTCATCGGCGAACCGGGCGTGGGCAAGACCGCGATCGCGGAAGGGCTTGCGCAGCGCATCGTGAACGGCGATGTGCCCGAGGGGCTTAAAAACAAACGGGTCATCGCGCTCGATATGGGCGCCCTCGTCGCCGGGGCCAAATACCGCGGCGAGTTCGAAGACCGGCTCAAAGCCGTGCTCAAGGAAGTGACCGCGGCCAGCGGCGAGGTGATTTTGTTCATCGATGAGCTGCACACCGTCGTCGGAGCAGGAGCGGCTGAAGGCTCCATGGACGCGTCGAACATGCTCAAGCCCGCCCTTGCCCGCGGCGAGCTCCGGTGCGTCGGGGCGACAACGCTGAACGAATACCGGAAATACGTGGAGAAGGACCCTGCGCTGGAGCGCCGGTTCCAGCCGGTGGTCGTGCGCGAACCGTCGGTCGAGGACACGATCTCCATCCTGCGCGGGCTGAAAGAGCGCTACGAGATTCATCACGGCGTCAAGATCAAGGACGCAGCCCTCGTGAGTGCGGCGATCCTTTCCCACCGGTACATCGCAGACCGCTTTCTGCCGGACAAGGCCATCGATCTGATCGATGAAGCGGCGTCGCGCCTTCGCATGGAGATCGACAGTATGCCGACCGAACTCGACGAAGTCGAACGCAGGATCCGGCAGCTTGAGATCGAGCGTGAGGCCGTAAGAAAGGAGCTTGACGCTGCCTCCCGCGAGCGGCTGGCAAAGATCGAAAAGGAGATCGCCGAACTTTCAGAAAAACGGAACAGCCTCAAGGTCCAGTGGCAGTCGGAAAAAGAGGGTATCCAGAAAATCCGGAGCATCAAGGAACAGCTTGAACAGGCAAAGATCGAGGCGGCGAAAGCGGAACGGGAAGGGAACCTGGGCCGGGCCGCCGAACTGCGCTACGGCAAGCTGCTCGATTTGCAGAAGCAACTCGACCGGGAGTCAGCCAACCTGGGCATGGTGCAGGCCGAGACGCAAATATTAAAGGAAGAAGTAGACGAGGAAGACGTGGCGGAGATCGTTTCCAAGTGGACGGGCATTCCGGTCGCCAAAATGCTCGAAGGCGAGATGCAGAAGCTCCTTCATATGGAGGACCGGCTCCGCATGCGCGTCGTGGGCCAGGACGACGCCATTATTGCCGTGTCCGATGCCGTGCGCAGGGCGCGGGCCGGGATCCAGGATCCGAATCGTCCGATCGGCAGCTTCATCTTCATGGGACCGACGGGCGTTGGAAAGACCGAGCTGGCACGGGCGCTCGCCGAGTTCCTCTTCGACGACGAGCAGGCAATGATCCGCATCGACATGTCCGAGTACCAGGAGCGGCACACGGTCTCGCGTCTCATCGGGGCCCCTCCGGGCTATGTGGGCTATGAGGAAGGAGGACAGCTCACGGAAGCGGTGAGGAGACGGCCCTATTCCGTGATCCTCTTTGACGAGATCGAGAAAGCTCATCCCGAGGTGTTCAATGTGCTGCTGCAGCTCCTTGATGACGGCAGGCTCACCGACGGCCAGGGACGAACGGTGGATTTCAAGAACACGGTGGTGATCATGACGTCGAATATCGGAAGCCAGTATATCCAGGACCTCCAGAACGACGAAGAGGAGATGCGGCGACGGGTGACGGAAGCAATGCGGCAGCACTTCCGGCCTGAATTCCTGAACCGTGTGGACGATACGGTCATCTTCCATCCGCTCGATGCGGAGGTCCTGAAAAAGATCGTTGCAATACAGGTCGGCGAGGTTCAAAAAAGGCTGGCGGACAAGAAAATCCAGATCGACCTGACGGAAGGCGCGAAGGAACTGATTGCCGAAGAAGGCTTCGACCTCACGTACGGCGCGCGGCCGCTCAAACGGGTGATCCAGCGGGACATTTTGAATCCCCTGGCTGCGAAGATTCTTTCCGGACAGGTGCCGGAAGGGACAAGGGTCGTTGTTGATCGAGAGGACCGCCATCTCCTGTTCAGAACGGGCGTACAGTCCGTCGGCGCTCTCTAGGTCCGGCGCGCTCCCCCGCTCTTTCTGACAGGGGCGGGGGCTGATGCGCGGTAAACAATATCTTAAATAAAAATGAAAAATATTTGTGGTTTAAAAAATAAAAATATGCTATATTAGACGATAAGCGCTGTTCATTATACGCCCTGAGCAGGTGGGTGATACCAAAAGTGAAAAAATCAAAAGAAAAGCAGAGCGTCCCGCCTGCCCAAGAGAGGGACTTCAAAACTCTCTTCTATAGAAAACTCACCGAGACCCACCTGTTCTACGAGGTCGGGAAGATCATCGCATCTGAACTGGAACCCACCGAACTGATCCAGAAAATCGTCGCCACCATCGCCAAGACCATCAATTTTGAAGACGCCTCTGTTTATGTTGTGAAGAAAGATTTGACGGGATTGGAACCGGTCCTTTTTAACAACCCCCTCTTGCAGGCCAAAATGACGGAGGCCATCTATTTCGATAATGGAGCCCCCGGCTCGATTGCTGCCAGCGGTGAACCGCTCTTTCTGGACGACGCCGCGCTCTTCGACAGTTTTCTTCACCACCCCGATGAACAAAAGAAATACGGCAGCTATCTCGGCATTCCGTTGAAAAACGAAAACCGCATTATCGGCGTCATGGGTTTCAGCCACAGCAAACCTTCCGCATTCCGCGTCGAGGACTTTGATCTTCTGCGGACGCTCTCCCACCTCATTTCGGCCGGACTGGAAAAAGCGGAACTTTTTCGAAAGACACTTGAGCTCTCGCGGGTGGATGAGTTGACGGGCATGCTGAATTACCGCGTTCTGCTCGAGAAGCTTGATGAAGAAGTTCGCAGGAAGCTCCGCACGGGACGGGAGTTTTCCTTCATCATGATCGATATCGACGACTTTAAGCGAATCAACGACCGCTACGGGCACCTCGAGGGAAGCAGGCTGATCGCCCAGATGGGCCCCCTGTTGAAAGCCGCTTGCAGGACCGGCAGCACGGACACCTGCTTCCGGTACGGCGGCGAGGAATTTTCCATCCTGCTGGCGGAGACCGATATCGAGGAAGCCCTGCCCGTTGCCGAACGGGTGCGCAAATCAGTTGAAGAGTATCCGTTCACGGTAAAGGTCGCCCATCCCCAGGAAAAGGTGACCGTAAGCCTTGGTGTTGCCACCATGGACGTGGACTCGATGAAGCCGGTTTCCGAATTGATCCACGAAGCAGACACTGCTCTCTATCAGTCAAAATCCCTGGGCAAGAACAGGGTTACGTGCTACTGTAATACTTTGACCATGCCGGGCGTAAGGGCGGACCAGAGCCCGGCAGGCTCCGACCATACTCCCCGACCTCAATCGACATAACGTATCGTCCCTGGGCACGATGAGACGCTTTTTATTGCCATGACGTTGCAACCGGCCCGGGGTTGTGTCCTCGAAGCATGGCAAGCGCCGGGGATGCGGTTAAAAGCAGCCCAGTTGGCAGGCTGAGATCTTTATCTTTAATTCGTTGCAGAGGTCGCCGATTTCCCGCAGAGGGATTCCCAGCGAGGCCGACAGTTCGTGGGCCTTTTCACAGGTAAGACGGTTATTCACTGCTCCTGACCGAATGGCTTCGATTATTTTTTCCCGCTTCATGATCCCTCCTTTATGTTCATCGCGCTATAGTAACCGAAAGACAAGCCTTGATGCAAGGAGAGAACGAGCGGCCTGTTTCCTGAGGCTTGCCTTTCTGAGCGGCCCGCTTTGGAAAAAGTTTCCGCTGTTGACTTGTCTCCGCCTCTCAGATAAAATGAATTATCAATTTACATCCAAGGAGGAATTTCCATGGCACAATTTTATGACGCCATCATCATTGGTTCGGGCCCCGCAGGACTGACAGCGGCGCTCTACCTCGGCAGGGCCGGCCAGAAGTGCGTTGTGCTCGAAAAAGATTTTGTCGGCGGCTATACCGCCAAGATCGCCCACATCGAAAATTATCCCGGGTACGAGACCATCAACGGCATGGATTTGACCCAGATCATGGCAAAGCAGGCGGAGAAGTTCGGCGCAACGATCATCTATCCCGTGGAAGTTGTGGACATGGAACTGCAGGGAGAGGTCAAGCGCGTTCGCACGCGCGACGAGGTCTATGAAGCGCACGTCGTCATTATCGCGATCGGCGTGGCCAGAAAAAAACTCGAAGTACCCGGCGCAAAGGAATTCCTCGGTAAAGGCGTATCGTACTGTGCTACCTGCGACGGTAATTTTTTCAAAGGAAGGAACGTGGCTGTTGTGGGTTCCGACAACGAGGCAGCAGAAGAGGCGCTCCACCTTGCCGACCTCGCCGAAAAGGTGACCATGGTACCGCACAAGGAGCTCGATATCGTGACCGCTGTCCTGGACCGGCTCAAATCCAAGCCGAACGTGGAGATCCTTCCGGTAGCGAAGATCCATGCGGTTGTCGGAGACGAACTCGTGACCGGGCTCAGGATTACCCAGGACGGCTCCGAAAAAGTGCTCCCTCTCGAAGGGGTGTTCATCGCCATGGGCTCCACGCCGATTTCGCAGCTCATCCTGAAAGCGGGGGGGGTGACCGACGACCGCGGCTGCCTCATCGTGGACAAGCACCAGCGGATGAACCTCGACGGCGTGTTCGCGGCCGGAGACTGCACCTGCGGCGGCATGCAGATCGTGGCTGCGGCGGGTGAGGGATCCGTCGCAGGCATGCGCGCGGCCTCGTTCGTGCGCAAGGTGAAGGCGAAGGCGCAGGGAAAGTAAAAAAGCGCCAAGTAGCAAGCGCCAAATCCCAAATAAGCACCAAATTCAAACCGCCAAAATTCCAAACGTTTCGGTCATTGACGTTCTCGAAATTTGGGCATTATTGGGGATTGGTGTTTGTGGTTTGGATATAGCTTTTTGGAGTGACTATGATCGTCAAAGACATGCTCGGCAGAAGCGGCGTCGTCTCCCGTGAAGAGGCACAGAGGATCCTGAACGAGCACCTTGTCATTTCCTCCCCGTTGTTAGAAACTATTCCCATCAATTCCGCCCTTGGGCGGGTTCTTGCCTCCGACATCACGGCGCCTGCCGACCTTCCTGCATTCGACCGCTCCACCATGGACGGGTATGCGGTCAGGAGCGCCGACACCTTCGGTGCTGCGGAATCGCGGCCCGCTTTTCTTCAGGTCACCGGCGATATCCTCATGGGCACCATGCCGGACCGCGGCATCACAAAGGGCGAGGCCATGAAAATCGCCACCGGCGGCGCGCTCCCGGACGGCGCGGACGCCGTCGTGATGTTCGAGCACGTCCAGCCTGTTGATGCGAAGAGCATCGAAGTGGTGAAGGCGGTTGCGCCGCTCGAGAACGTGGTCCAGAGGGGCGATGACATCAAAGAAGGAGAAAGCATCCTTCGTCGGGGACGCCGCATGCGGCCGCAGGACCTGTCGGTACTCGCGAGCCTTGGGATCATTGACGTCGGAGTTTTCGAAAAACCGAAGGTTGCCGTCATCTCCACGGGGAACGAGATCGTGCCTGCGAACGCGGTCCCGGGTCCCGGCCAGATACGGGACAGCAATTCCTATAATTTGGAAGGTCTGATAACGCAAGCGGGCGGCGTGCCGGTGAAGAAGGGCATTATCCGCGACGAGTACGCTCCCTTGCGGAAAACGCTCGATGCGGCTGTGAACGAGTGCGCGCTCGTGCTCATGACCGGCGGAAGTTCCGTAGGGACCGCCGACCTCACGGCAAAAGTCATCAACGATGCGGGAAAGCCCGGCGTGCTGGTGCACGGCGTTTCGATCAAGCCGGGCAAACCGCTTATCCTCGGCGCCCTAGGCGCAGCGAACGGCCCGGTTGGCATATTCGGCCTGCCCGGCCATCCGGCCGCGGTAAGCATCTGCTTTGACGTCTTCGTAAAGCCGGTGCTCTCCCGCCTGACCGGAGAGATTCCCGATCCGGCACTCGAAGGCGTGCCGTCGTATCGCACGGTTCAGGCGAAGCTCGCGCGAAGCATCGCATCGAGCCCGGGCCGCGAAGATCATGTGCGCGTAACGCTGGAGAAACGGGACGATGGGCTCTGGGCGCGGCCCGTGTTCGGCGCATCGGGACTCATCAGCACGCTCGTAAAAGCCGCAGGCACCGTTGTGGTGCCAATGAATAAAATAGGGATCGAGGCCGGCGAAGAAGTGGAAATCCGGCTGTTCTGAGAAAACAAAAAACAGGTTAACGACGCTGCTATTTTTTTGTCGCTTGTCTCACTCACGGTGCTATGGCATTCAAACAGAAAAAATACCTCGATAACGAACCGCTTGCTGATGCAGTCCGGAAATACCACGACGCCTTGAAGGCCGACGGCATCGGCGGGCCGCTCACTGGCGAGCGCGTCCCCGTCGGAGACGCGCTCGGACGCGTAACGTCCGAGGCCGTGGCAGCGAAGATCTCGTCGCCCTTCTACCATTCGGCAGCCATGGACGGTTACGCCGTCACGTTCATCGACACCTTCGGCGCCGGTGAAACGAGGCCGAAGCGCCTGCGTGTTCCCGACCAGGCGGTTGCGATCGATACGGGCGATCCCATGCCCGAGGGGAAGAACGCCGTGGTCATGATCGAAGACGTGGAAAAGCTCTCGGAATCCGAGATCGAGATCCTGAAGCCGGCAACGCCGTGGCAGCATGTGCGGCTCGTGGGCGAGGACATTGTGGCCACGGAGCTCGTCATCTCCGAGAACCACGTGGTCCGTCCCGTGGACATGGCGGCCATGATCGCGAGCGGCCACATTTCCGTCATGGTCCGGCGCCGGCCGGTGGTGTCGATCATTCCCACGGGAACGGAGCTGGTTGAACCGGGAAGCGCGCTGAAAAAGGGCGACATCATCGATTTCAACTCGACCATGCTTTCCGCCATGGCTACGGAGTGCGGCGCTCACGCGGTCCGGAAGACAATCGTAAAAGACGACGCCCTGCTGCTCCGGAAGACCATTCTCGACGCTCTCGTCGATTCCGACCTCGTGGTGATCAACGCGGGCTCGTCAGCCGGCAGGGAAGATTTTACCGCCGACGTGATCGCCGAACTGGGAAAGGTGATCGTGCACGGCGTCTCGATCAAGCCCGGCAAGCCTGTTATCCTCGGAATCGTGAACAACAAACCGGTCATCGGCATCCCCGGCTATCCCGTGTCCGCAGCGCTCACGTTCAATCTCTTTGTGAGGCCGCTTCTCTTCGCGCTTCTCGGCATAACGCCGTCCGATCAGGGAACGATCACGGCAAAGCTGAGCAGACAAGTGGCGTCGTCGCTCGGTCAGGAAGAATTCATCCGCGTCAAGCTGGGCAGCGTGGCCGGAAATTTGATCGCCACACCCGTGACACGGGGCGCCGGAGCGCTCATGTCCCTGGTGAGGGCAGACGGAATCATCCGTGTCCCGTCAGCGAGCGAGGGGATCGCGGCGAACTACGACGTGACGGTGGAACTCCTGCGTTCGCCCCACGATATTGAGAACACCATTGTCTGCATCGGGTCTCACGACACTGTGCTCGATCTCCTTGCGAACTTTCTGAGGAAAAAACATCCCGAGTATTCTTTGTCGTCGGCCCACGTGGGAAGCATGGGAGGGCTTCTGGCGCTCAAGCGCAGGGAGGCCCACCTTGCCGGCACCCATCTCCTGGACGAGGACACCGGGGAATACAATGTCAGCTATATCAAAAAACTGCTCCCCGGCGCAAGGACTGTTCTGGTCAACCTCGTGTACCGGACCCAGGGGTTCATCGTTCCGAAAAGCAACCCAAAAAACATCAGAGGTTTTGCAGACCTTGCCCGGCCGGAGGTGGTGTTTGTGAATCGCCAGACAGGCGCCGGTACGCGCCTCCTGACGGACCTCTATCTCAAAAAAATGAAGATTGACCCGAAGAATGTAAAAGGGTATGATCACGAAGAATTCACGCATATGGCCGTGGCTGCTGCGGTGCTCTCGGGAGCGGCGGACACCGGCCTTGCGGTGCTTTCCGCGGCCCGGGCGCTCGATCTCGACTTTATTCCCGTGGCGCAGGAACGGTATGATCTGGCGATCCCGCAGGAGTTCTACGATACGCCCATGCTCCAGGCGCTTCTTGCAATCATCGGCGCGGACAGCGCGTTTCGCGAACGGATCGTAGCCATGGGCGGGTATGATGTGTCGGAGATGGGCCGCGTGATCGGTGTTTACTGATGCAGTTCAAAAGTTAGGGTTTTGAATTATCTTTATCTCGGAGGTAACAATGCTTGCAATAGCTGCAATGCCCGGTCTGGGTATGGGAGCGCTCGGTCTCTTCGGCGAGACCGGATGGGTCGGCAAAGGGATCGTGTTTATCCTGATGGGGTTCTCGGTCGTGTCGTGGGCCATGATCCTGCTCAAGTACCAGTTTCTCCGGAGGGCTGAGAAGGAATCCCATGCTTTCCTTCTGGCCTTTCGGAAGACCAAGAAGATGGATGATCTCATCAAACAGGCGGAGTCGAAGAAATTCAGCCCCCTTGCAACACTCTTTATTGAAGGCCACCGAGAGGCCGAGGCCATCATCAAGTCCCTGCCCGACATGAAGGTGACTGATGAGGAGCGGCCGCTCATCTCCCAGGAGATCGAGCGTTCGCTCAAGATCACGACGCAGGATGAGATCGTGTACATGGAGCGCTACCTGGCGTTTCTCGGAACGACGGGCACCGTGGGGCCGCTGCTGGGCCTGTTCGGCACGGTCTGGGGCATCATGGACGCTTTTTACGGCATCGGACTCAAGGGTGCGGGCGATATAGGCGCGCTGGCGCCGGGCCTTGCCGCGGCGCTCATCAACACCATCTCCGGCCTGTTCGTGGCGATTCCGGCGGTTATCGCGTACAACTATTTCGCGGACAAGATCCGGGACATCGCCATCCGGTGTGATTCCTTTTCCATGGAATATCTCAGTTATCTCGAGCGGAACCTGCTCCGGAGGAAGGTATGAGCTTTGAACGGCGGGAACGGCATATAATCCGTGAGCTCAACCTCGTCCCGCTCATCGATGTGCTGCTCACGATCCTGTTCTTCTATATGATCGTCTCTCCCATGATGAGCCGGGGGCTCGACGTGAACCTGCCCAAGTCGGAAGCCAATACCGTCAAGCCCGAGGACCGCATCGTGTTGACGGTGACGAAAGCGCAGGAAATTTTCGTGGAAAAAGAGCGCGTCGATATCGGCCGGCTGGGAGCGGTGCTCGATTCCATTCGCAAGACCAAGCCGCTCATTAATGTGTATCTTCGGGCGGACCGGGATGCGCCCTACGGCGCCGTGGTGCAGGTCATGGATGTGGTGAAGCGGGCGGGCATCGACCGGCTCGGGATGGTGACCGAAGCCGCGTCAGGAGGCGCGACCGCGCAATGAAGTTGCTCTCCGGGAAGAGGATCGGGCAGTCAGGATACGAACTGGCGCTTGCGGTCTTCTTTTCCTTCTTTCTCCACGCCGCCGTTGTCGCTGCGGCGCTTTTGCTTTATACGGTGGTGACCCCGAAAGCCTACGTTCCTCCGTTCTATGAGGTGAAGCTCGTGGGGCTGCCCGCGGAGATCGCGCCTCTGCCCCAAGCCGTGCAGTCTCCTCCGTCGATGGAAGCGCCGACGCCGGAAGCCCCAAAGACGAAAGCCCCGGCCCCACCCAAGCCAACGGTGAAAAAGGCGTTGTTGAAAGCGAAAAAAGCATCGCACAAGGCAGTCAAAGCAGCGGCGAAAAAAGGAACAATCCCTGAGCTGAACCAGAAGCCAAAGGCTGCGGTCGAACAGGAAAAGCCGGCAGAAGCGCCGGGTGAAACAACGCCGGGCGCCAAGAGTGAAGGCATTGCTCTTCAAACGACGCAGCAGGATTTTAAATTTCCGTGGTATCTCGGCCTGGTCCGGGAAAAGATCGGCCAAAACTGGAGACCTCCGCCGGATGCGAAAGATGCGAAAGCGAGGGTCATCTTTAAGATCAACAGGTCGGGCTGGGTGGGTGAGGTGAATCTCGATGAGGAACATTCCGTCGGGACCTATGGATTCAAGGCTGCGGCCATACGGGCGATCCGCTCCTCCAATCCCTTTCCTCCCCTGCCGGAGGATTTCGCAAAACAGTCCCTGGAGTTCAGCGTGGATTTGATGGCCGAATAAACAGGGGGAAAGCCGGCGCCTGGGAAAGTTTTTCGCCCTTGCTCTTGCCATTCATCATCAATGAGAATGAAACGCATACTATTAATCATATCGCTTTGTTTGCTCACAGCAATGCCGGCGATGGCCCAGTACTACCTTGGTGTGGTTCAGGGAGAGAGCAAAAAGATCCCCATTGCCGTCCTCGACGTTCATGACGAGACGGGATCGCCTGCGCTCCGCGACCTTTCGCTGGAGGTGCTGCAGGCGTACTTACGGCGCTCGGAGATCTTCGACGTGACTGACCCGAAAAAGCTCGACCTGTCCTACGCAGGGAACACGGAGCCGCCCGGGGACATTATCAAGCGCGGCGGCACGTTCGGCCTGACCGGCGTCGTGTGGGCCAACCTCCAGCGAAAGGGCACGGACCTGGTGCTGCAGGGCAAGCTTTATGACGCCGCATCGGGAATGCGCATTGCAAACAAGGAATATTTCGGCAACGAGGATACCTTCCGGCGGATGGTCCACACGTTCGCCGACGAGATCGTTTCGCGGTACACGGGCGAGCGCGGCATAGCGCGGACCCGCATTGCCTACGTGTCCGACAAGACACACTTCAAGGAGCTGTATGTCATGGACTACGACGGCCAGAATCCCTTGAAGATCACGGCGGACCGGTCCATCTGCCTTTCTCCGGCCTGGAGCCCCGACGGCAAAGCGCTCGCCTACGTTTCCTACCGTGACAAAAACCCCGATCTGTACGAACTGGACATGGAGACCGGCAAACGATGGAAGCTGTCGGGGTCAGAAGGCCTGAACATCTCCCCGGCCTGGTCGCCGGACGGCAAGCGCATCGCTCTGGCGCTTTCCAAGGACGGCGGCACCGAGATCTATAC
>DAIDTZ010000229.1 GCA_027456925.1 Nitrospirota bacterium | reverse complement strand
ATTTGCCTGGTCCTCGCCTTCTACGCGCTCCACACTCTGCCGATCAACTATGCAGGCCTCATCCTCATCATTATCGGCATCAGCCTCTTTATCGCGGAAGCGTTCATCACGAGTCACGGTATTTTGGGCATCGGAGGGACTATTGCCATGCTGTTCGGTTCGATCATGCTTATCGATTCTGCTTCGCCTTTCCTTCAGATATCATGGGCCGTGATTATTCCGGCTGTTGGCCTGTCCGCGCTCCTCTTCATCATAACCATGACAGTTGCAATTCGCGTTTACCGTGAAAAACCGACGACCGGAAAAGAGGGAATGATCGGCATGCAGGCAACGGCCAAAACGGACATCCTTGCGGACGGACAGGTGTTCATGCGCGGCGAATACTGGACTGCCTGGAGCGATGAGCCGATACAGAAGGGAGAGAAAGTTACGGTCATTGCCATAGAGGGGCTGAAGGTCAAGGTGAGGAAAACCGCTTAGATACAAAAGAAAAAGAAGAGGAGTTTATTTCAACCGTTTGAACGGTTCACACAATACTTTAAGGAGGCTACACCATGCAGATATTCGCAACAAGTTTTCTTTTCACTATCATTATTTTCTTTGCTATTTTGTACAACATCATAAAGATCCTGAAGCAGTACGAACGCGGCGTTATTTTTACTCTCGGGAAAGTGAGCACCGAACAGGGCGTCAAAGGGCCCGGAATCATTTTCCTGTGGCCGGGAATCCAAAAAATGGTGCGTGTGAGCCTGCGGACCGTGACCATGGACGTGCCGTCGCAGGACGTTATCACGAAGGACAACGTTACGGTGAAGGTCAACGCCGTCGTCTACTTCCGGGTCATCGACCCGGCCAAGGCCGTCATAGAAGTAGAAGATTTCTATTACGCGACATCACAGATTGCCCAGACCACGCTCAGGAGCGTCCTTGGCCAGAATACCTTCGACGACCTGCTCTCGAACCGTGATGCCATCAATGCCGAGCTTCAAAAAGTCATCGACCAGCAGACGGAACCCTGGGGGGTCAAGGTGACGACCGTGGAAGTGAAAAACGTCGACCTGCCTGCGGAGATGCAGCGGGCTATTGCCATCCAGGCACAGGCGGAGCGGGAACGTCGGGCCAAGATCATCCATGCCGAGGGTGAGCTTCAGGCATCGGCGAAATTGAGCGAAGCCGCCGCCGTCATCAGCAAAAATCCGATCGCGCTCCAGCTGCGATACCTCCAGACCCTCACCGAAATCGGCACGGAAAAAAACACGACCATCGTTTTCCCGCTGCCGATCGAATTCATGTCTGCGTTCCAAAAACTGATCGAGAAAAAGAATTAGGTTCCAGCCGGTTGGCTGTCACATAAAATATCGGATTACACGCTAAAAAAAAGGGGACCGGTAATGCAACCGGTCCCCTTTTTGTATGAGTCGCTGCTGATCTTTTATATTTCGTTGACCGTTATGGCCTGCTGCGGGCAGTTCTCTACACAGGTCTGGCAGTTGATGCATTCGGACATGTTCACCGGCTCTGCCTTGCCGCCTTCCAGCTTGAATACGGACTGTGGGCAGACATTGACGCAGGTGCCGTCGCCGTCGCACTTGCCTTTATCGACTGTTACCATGTACATTGTATCTGGTTCCTCCTTCAGTAGTAGAAATGAAATTCAAAAAGCACATTATATTACCCGCCGGGGCCAGTAAAATCAAGCAAGAAATGAAGATAAAAAAGGCCCGCCCGGTTGGGGCAAGCCTTAGAGAAGAAACGATCGGGTCTAATTAATGTTCAATCTCAATTCCAGCCGTCCGCTCTCTAACCGAAATCGCTATCTTGTAAAGCATCGAGAGGACCAAAAACCCAATGGCCCATACACCGAGCGTAATGAGCGCTTCCGGCATGGTCGGCCAGTAAGGGTGCACCTCTTCAAAGGGATTCGGCACGAAACCGCCGATAATAAGACCGAACCCCTTGTCGATCCAGAGCGAAATGAAAAGCGACAGACAGGCGAAGGCGAGCAGGCCTTCTTTCTTTCGCGCAGCCGGAAATACCAGGAGCAAGAGCGCGACGATCGCGAGAATGGTTGACGTCCACATCAGAGGCACCAGCTCAGTATGGCCCTCAAGCCCCACATAAAGATACAGGAAGGAGGCTGCATGACCCGGGATTCCGCTATAGAAGGCCGTGAAAAACTCCAACCCCAGAAGAAAGACGTTCGCGAACATGGCGTACGCCACAATCTTTCCAATTGCCTGGATGGCTTCTTTTCCTGGATCGAACTTCGAGATCTTTCTAACGATCAATGCCAGGATGATCAAAAGGGCCGGACCTGCGGCGAATGCCGACGCGAGAAACCGTGCCGCCATGACGGCGCTGAGCCAGAAATGACGCGCCGGGAGACCAGAGTACAGGAATGCCGTGACCGTATGGATACTGACTGCCCAGGGGATGGAGAGGTAAATGAAAAACTTGATCCACTTCGGCGGAGGCACGCCCTTCCGGTCCGCGCTCAAGGTTACCCATCCGACAAGGGCGTTGATGGCAAGATACCCGGACAGCACGACGGAATCCCAGAACATGACAGAATTCGGCGTGGGATGCAGGATCACGTTCATGATCCTCATGGGCTGTCCCATATCCACGAAGATGAAGAGGATGCACATGGTCACTGCCGAGATCGCGAGGAATTCGCCGAGGATAACTATCTTGCCGAATTTCTTAAAATCGTGCAGATAGTAGGGAATAACGAGCATCACCGCCGAGGCGGCTACTCCGACGAGAAATGTGAATTGGCCGATGTACAGCCCCCATGACACGTCCCGGTTCATTCCCGTGAGCCCCAGCCCGAATTGGAACTGCTGAATGTAGTAGTAGACCCCTACTGCAGAAAGGGCACCGAGAAAGAAAAGCCATGCCCAGTATTTTTTCCCGCCTTCAAATGCTTTCTCAAGCATGATCGCTCCCTCCTATGACATAATAGACCGCCGGGCCCGTACCCAGTTCCGGTTTCCGCCTGATGGTCAGCTGGGACGTTACGATCTTCCGGACCTCGGAATTTGGATCTTCAATGTCCCCGAAGAACATGGCGCCCTTGGGCGCGGCTTCTACGCATGCGGGAATCTTTCCAAACTGGAGCCGCTCCGTGCAAAAAGTGCATTTTTCCACGACGCCTTTGGTCCTTGTCGGGTATGCCTTGTTCTCTGTCGCCGGATTGATCGCCTTGCGCGGGTCGGTCCAGTTAAAGCTTCGCGCCCCGTAGGGGCAGGCGGCCATGCAGAACCGGCACCCGATGCATCGGTGCATATCCTGCATCGTAATCCCATTGGGAAGTTTAAACGTGGCCTGAGTGGGACAGACGCGAACGCATGGTGGATTGTCGCAGTGGTTACACAGCACAATGAACGGCATGTCCTTGATGTGCTCGCTCATGAACTTGTTTTCGGATCCCGGGAAGGTGCGTCCAAAGGGCTCCTCCCAGATCCACTTGATTTCGAATTTCTTGTCCACGGTCCCGTCGGGATTCCGGAAGTCCGGCACATTGTGCGTCTGATGACAGGCGGTGGTGACTTTTTTGATGTCCTCATCGGTCTTGAACTTACTCATATCGACCACCATAGCCCATCGTTTGGCAATCAGACCGTCCGGGTTCGGCTCCACCTGCGGCGGTTTCAGCCCCGGTTCCCAGATCGTATGCGTGGCTGACGCGACCGAAGCGCCGAATCCCAGAATGGAGGAGATGCCGGCAATTTTCAGAAATTGTCTCCTGTCCATGCTCATGATTTGTTCTCCTCCTTCTCCATCGGCTGTATGTGACAATCAAAACAATACGGTTTAACCGCCATGTAATTGTGGCATTGGTCGCAGAACTGTTTCTTGTTCGAGTGGCAATTGAGACAGCCGTTTTGCAGGCTCATGTTGAATTTCTTGCCGCTCGTCATGCTGACATACTGTCGGTTCATGTCGCGGACCACGGAGTCTCTCCAATTGTTCAGGAGCTGCATGTGCTCGGAACGCATATACTCCTTGGACTCTACGCACTCCTTTTTTCCATACTGCTTTTCCCACGCCTGGATCGCGGGCGTATCCGTTTTCAGTTCAGGCTTTGTGTCCACCTTTCCGATATTGTAGTAAAAGGGGAACGTCGCGATTCCGACGAAAACCATCAGCCCGATGAGTATTTTACCGCCATCGTAGAGTTTCATTAGGCCTTTTCCTCCTTCTGTTCAATTCCCGGAAGGGGTTCGCCGCGCAAGTCGGTGGTCCTCTCCTTCTCGCCCGTCATAACGAGGGCGTTCGCCACGAGTTCGTGCAGGCCGGCGACCTTCACCCCCGGCACCCAGTAGTCCATGAGCGGCGGGAGCGTTGCCCGGTCAATGGCACAGACGTTGGCAAGCATGTTCACACCGTAATGCTCGTGAACGAATTTGACGGCGTTTGCGCGCGGAAATCCGCCCTT
This sequence comes from Nitrospirota bacterium, assembly GCA_027456925.1. GTDB lineage: Bacteria > Nitrospirota > UBA9217 > UBA9217 > UBA9217 > JAJYKN01. Next base: position 9,837 of record DAIDTZ010000229.1, on the reverse strand, counting down.
CATGCGGAGGTCCATGTCTTCCGAGGCGTTCAGGCCCGTGCCGCTGCCGCAACAGAAGGTTTTTTCCCGGATCGTGTCTTCCGGCATCTCGACAAAGTTATTGACCACATTCTTGAGCACATATCGCGGTTCCTCAAGCATGCCCATGCCGCGCGCAACGTTACAGGAATCGTGCCAGGTGACCTTGAGGTGATCGTTCCGCTTCGGATCGAGCTTGAGCTTGTTGTTCTTGATCAGGTCTGCAGTGAATTCCGCAACGTGAACCATCTTCATCGATTTCGCATTCTCGAAGACCGTGCCGGTAATCGGCGATTTCGGGACTTCCAGGAAATCCGCCGGACCGTTCCAGGTGTCCATATACTGGGAGAGCACCCGCCACATATGGCCGCACTCGCCGCCCAGGATCCACTTCACACCCAGCCGCTTGGCCTCTGCATAAATCTTGGAATTGAGCCGCTTCGCCATCTCGTTCGAGGTGAAGAACCCGAAGTTCCCGCCTTCCGAGGCGTATGTGCTCCAGGTGTAATCAAGCCCCAGTTCCTCGAACAGCATGAGGTATCCCATGCACGTGTACGTGCCGGGGTCGGCAAACAGGTCGCCCGACGGCGTCACGAACAGGATTTCAGCGCCCTTCCGGTTGAACGTGGGCTTGATCCTCTTTCCCGTGACGGTCTCGATGTCGTCCAGCATATATTCGAGGTTGCCGACGATGGTATGAGGTTCGAGACCCAGATGGTTGCCCTTCATGTAGCAGTTCGAGACCGGGCCCGCGATCCATTCAATATTCAGACCGAGCAGATTCAAGAGCTCGCGGCCAATGATCGTGATCTCTGCCTGGTCGATGCCGTAGGGGCAGAAGACCGAGCAGCGCCGGCACTCGGTGCATTGAAAGAAGTAGTACCACCACTCTTTCAGCACATCGATGGTAAGCTCGCGGGCGCCCGCCATTTTGCCGAAGATCTTTCCGGCAAGGGTGAACTCCTTGCGATAGACCGAGCGAATGAGCTCAGCCCTGAGCACCGGCATATTCTTCGGATCGCCGGTCCCGATAAAGAAGTGGCATTTGTCGGCACAGGCGCCGCAGCGCACGCAGATGTCCATGAAGAGCCGGAAGGACCGGTACTTTTCGAGCCGTTCCGCGATCCCCTCAAGGAGGATTTGTTTCCAATTTTCCGGGAGTTTCCAGTCCGCGTCCGCCGGTCTCCAGTCCCGCGGGTTCGGGAAACCAACGAGCTCAAGGCTTTTCGGTTTGGAGCCATGACAGAACATGCCTTCTTTGAATACAACGGGCGTATCCATCCAGCTCGTTTTGGGCGGCGTGTAATCTATCTTTGACAGTTCTTCTGGTTTCGGAAGTTTCGCCATGATTACTCCTTTTCTACCGGCAAGCCGGCATTTTTCATTTTATCCCTGAAGTCGTCCTCATACTCGGCGTAGGTGTGAACATGGACTGGGTAGTTCCAGGGATTGATATGCCGCTTCACGCGGCTGGTGTTCGCCAGAACACGGGTGGGGCTCATGAAAACGCCGGCCATATGAACCAGCTTGCTGAAAGGGAAGTAGGCGAACAGCGTGCAGATAAGGAACAGGTGGATATAGAAGATGACGCCGAGCGGATTCTGCGGTATTGACGGACTAAAACCGACGAGGCTCATAGTCAGCATCTTCACGCTCACAATGTCAGTTTTAATGAAGTACCTCATGAGCACCCCGGAGAGCCCGATGCCGAAGATCAAAAAGAGGGGGAAATAATCGTTCATGAGGGACAGATAACGCATTTGAGGAATTGCGATCCTTCTGAGAAAAAGGTAGGTTACCGCCCCGAGCAACACCACATCGGTCATATACAGGAGCGGAATGCCGATCTGAAGGAAACTGTCAAGCATTTCGACCAGCTGCACTGCCGCCGGTACTTGCTGGGTAAAGAACCGCAGGTGTCTGACCAGAATAATGAGGAATGACCAATGAAATGCCAAACCCGCAGCCCAGAGCCATTTTGCTTCTCCGTACGTCAACTGAGAATCGTCCCGAAGCTGTGTTTTCAGGTTTCTGAAGAGCGAGCGGAAAAACAGAACTTCGAGCGCCATCCTGCCCATCACACCGAGAACGCCGGAAGGATTTTCCAGCCTGCTGTGTTTGATCCAGGGGAATGATTTCTGCTGCCCGCAGGTCGTGGGAATGCGGAAGGGATTCGGCGAACTGCCCCATCTCAGAATGCGTACAATCATGAAAATGACAAAGATAGCTACCGCCAGATAGGGAATGACCACTCCGAACATGTACTGCATGTTCAGCACATCCACTCCCACATAGGCTATCGCTGCGAGGATCAGCACTGCAATGAAAGAAATTATAGCTTTCATTTCGTTACCTCTTTTCGATTTAGGTTAGCAGCCGAGGCGATCTTTTAACCCCTGTTTCAGTCCTGGTTGTCGACGATAAGACGCGCCTGCTGCAAGAGCCTGAAGGTCATATTTTTTGCTTCGTTTGCCTTAAGTTCGTAAATCTTTTCCCGGCATTTCATAAAAAGATCGAATGAAAAAAGTGCCAGGTCGTCGACAGCGGACTCAAAGACTGCCAGTTCTTCGGCAATTCCCTGTTGACCGAGAATCTCTTTTCCCAGCTCCAGCCGGACCACTTTCTTGAGTTGAAAGATGAAAGACACGGCCTCGGATGGCGAAAATTCCTGAATAGCACGGATCCGGATAATGCTGTCGAGAAACCGGGAAACGGTGTCGGGAATCATCCCCTGCAGCAGCGCGTCGAAAAGATGCTCGATTCCCTCCGAAAGGGTATAACCGACCGGATTGGTGAACTGGGCCTTCTGCTTCCTCAGGAAAGTAGACGTCTCGTGCGGATAAGTCTCCACAACGGCATCAAACCATTTCTTCAGAATAGTGGATTTCTTTTCTATCAAATAGTGGTTAAGGTTCATGTTCCCGTGAATCATACGCAAGCACCCCTGCAGCGATTGCCGCAGGGGAATATCCTGTTAAAAGAACAACAGATGCTTGACAGACTCCATTTCTTTTTGAATATCCGCAAAGGATACGAATTTTGTTTTCAACTCAGCGCCCATATCTTCGGCATCGGTGATCATATTTTCTTCCTTGAGACCAAGGCGGGTCATGTCTTCCTTGCAGACCCAGACCGGCAGATCGATGAGCAGGCAGCTCTTGATGTGGCTCTCCGTGCTCGTCACGCCGTAGACTTTCATGGCCTGCTGGTCCTTGACCACATTTAATACCCCGTCCCCAACGAATACGATGATCGGGACCACCGAGTCGCCATCATCCATGTAGATCTCAGCAGTCTGGCTCGCAATCGCATGGGTGAGCGCAAGGCGGGGATTTTCGCTCTTGTACGGCGGTCGTTGCACAACGAACAATAAATTTACGGCACCCATTTACTCACCTCCGATATGTAGCAGCTTGTCGGTCTTGACGGTCTTGGCCAGGTACCAGTCCATGCTGGCGCGCTTCATGCCCTCGGGCACATCTTCCTTGTGGTAACCCCGGGCCTCTGCACAGGCTTCGCACACAGTGACTTCCATGCCCTTGCTCATGAGTTCCTTCATAAGCTTTTCATTGTGAGAGTAATCCTTGAACGGTTTCTGCCCCTTTTTGGCCATCATCACGGCGTTCCCGGAGAGCCACATGTTCACCTTGTGGCCTTTGGCCATTCCCGCTTCGGCAAGCTTGAAAGAAAAATCAAGCGACATCGAGCCGACCAGAGAAGAAAATACTCCCAACGTTAGTTCTCCCATTCTATCCTCCTTAACCCTATATGATGGACGATGGACCGTTACTGGACCGTCGCCCTTCTCAGTTTACTATTTACTATCCTATATCCAGGCCATCTTTTCGTAATCATTCATGATCAGGTCAACGATGTCACCGTAACTGACTATTTTTACTTTTGAATTGACATTCGCGGCTGTGAATCCTCGTGTCGTCAGATCGTCGGACAATACGTAAAAGTTCGCCCCGGCCTTGGAAAGCACGGGGGAATCCTTGCCGTTCTCTTTCACGACAGCGTGATAGACGCCGTTCCCCACAAGGATCACTCCCATTTTTTCGGCCTTCATTCTTTCAAAGCTGTCTTCTGTCCTTCTCCAGTCGCTTAGAAATACCGCTAGTTTCATCATCTCACCTCCCCAGAGAAATTCATGATAAAAAAACAGGGGATTAGTTATTCAACTATCCCCTGGGTATGACTGCTCGTTACCGCATTATATCTCGGCAACCGTGATCGCCTGCTGCGGACAGTTCTCAGCGCAGGTCAGACAATTAATGCATTCCGACATGTTCACCGGCTCGGCCTTACCACCGTCCAGTTTAAACACGGACTGCGGACAGACGTTGACGCAGGTGCCGTCACCATCGCATTTTCCTTTGTCGACTGTTACCATGTACATGGTGATTACTTCCTCCTCACAATTACATTAAATACGCGAGCCTGCCGTTTTTCCCTTGCCCCAAGGCACTGCGCGTTTCAACAGCCCGGTGGTTGGGGCAGACGGCAGAAATTCAGCAACGGTCTCTACCGGCATCGAGAAATTAGCCAGCGCGCTGCATTTCTGTAAATCCCTGCATGGGGCAGGGGATCAAGCGGAGCAGATACTATACGCAACCAGTCGGCTTCGGAAGACCCGCAATTTTGCAAGCCTGCTTTGCAGGTCCGCCCGGATAGAGTTCATAGAGGTACTTGGTGTTGCCTTTTTCCGGCCCAAGCTTCTTGCCGATTTCCTTCACCAGGATTTTGATCATCGGCGCAATCTGATACTGTTTGTAATAGTCGCGGAGGAAATTCACAACTTCCCAATGCTGCTCGCTCATGTCAATGCCTTCAACCTCCGCGAAGTACTTGGCGACGTCCATGTTCCATTCGTCCAGATTAGCCAAGAAGCCGTCCTCATCCACTTCGATATTCTTACCTTTTACTGAAATTGTTCCCATTTTCCTGTCCCCTTTCGTTAAATTAGTCGGGCGCCTTCCAGCTCCCTCATCATGATGTTCCCAGCTTCTGTCCTGACTTCCCTTATGATTGCCCTCTTAAATCCAGCGCTGCGGCCTGTTATTCAGGTTTCCGTTTCACTTTCAAAAAATACAGCCGTCCATATCCATCCATAAACCCCCGGCTGACGCCGGTAGAACGGTGTGTCCGCAGGTCATAATTGAGCACTGCATCTTCGTAGTCTTCTCCGGCAACCATATCTGACATGTCTTTTCCGATCTGATCCGCTGCCAGGGCGAGAGCCTGCATCATCACTTCTCCCACGTTCTTGCTCGTGGGATCCGCGATGTAGAACGCGCCACAAAAGGCGCACGTCCCGCCCGATATGCTTTCCATGGCGTTTATTTTGATCGTCGCCGGGCGTTCGAACTTTGTCCGGCAAAACGGACAAACGGGTTCAACTCCTTCTCGTGCTCCAGACCTCAAAAATACCTGCTTTCTTATGCGCAGCGTTTCCGTGCATGATGTTCCTCTGCCCTTTTCACCATAGCCGGGGCCCATTCTGGCGTGCCCAAGGCATGCAGATGGGTATAGGAAGCCAACACATTCTTATACACGATGCCGTCGTTCTTCCCGTCTATCCCGCTGCCTCGTGCGACATGATACGCCATCGGCGGCAGTGCGTCAAGATTTGAAACCCGGGAATAATGAAATTCATGCCCGCGAATGCCCACCCCGCTGTCTAGGAACGGGCTGTTGCGTCCGGTTTCTAATACCGTATATCCATGCGCTTGCGGTCGTTTCTCAAGGATAAAATCGAGCGGCAATACCGCAGCCATGGCATATCGTTTACCTTCTGCAGTAAGGCTTCGGCCGAGATAGATCAGGCCGCCGCACTCGGCATAAATTGGCAAACCATTTTCTGCGGCGTTTCTTACTGAGGCGCAAAAACCCTCATTTGCGGCCAGTTCTGCGGCCTGTGTCTCGGGAAATCCGCCGCCGATGTAAAGAGCATCGATATCATCGGGCAGCAGTCTGTCTTTTAAAGCGTTTATTTCCTTGAGAACGGCTCCGTGTCGCTCAAGCTCCTCGAGATTGTCCGGGTAGTAGAATTGAAATGCCTTGTCCCTTACTACACCGATAACGACCCGCTTTCCCTCCGGAGACAACTCCGATTGTTCGTTTCTTAGGCTCTCAATCTCCGGTGCGTTACAAGCCGTTTTCCAGATCGCATCAAGATCGAAATATTGTTCGGCGATTGCCGCCGAAGCTTGAATCGCCTGTTCTACTTCGGGGTGTTCGTGAAACGGCGTCAATCCCATATGTCGTTCGGGAAACTCGCCATGCCGTTGCTTGGGAACGGCGCCAAAAACGGGAAGACCGCTGCTCTTCGCGATGGCCTTCCTGATGACGTTTTCATGACGTCCTGATGAAACGTTGTTTAAAATGACTCCGCCGATTGCAACGTCGGCATCATACTGTCGCAGTCCCAGAACAACCGCCGCAACTGTCGCCGACGCCTTCGTACCATCAACGATCAAAACAACAGGTGTCTTCAGCAGTTTTGACAACCGGGCCGTACTGTATGATCCTGATTCATCAACTCCGTCATACAGCCCGCGATTGCCTTCGATGATCGCAGCATCAACACCTGCTGCATGTTCCACAAACGACTTGCGAATGCGGTCCTGATCCATCATAAACAGATCAAGATTGTAACAGGACCTGCCTGCGGCAACTCCCAACCAGCCCGCATCGATGAAGTCCGGGCCTTTCTTAAAAACAGCAATCTGCCTGCCCTTGTTCCGCCAGGCTGCAGTTATGCCGATCGAGAAAGTTGTCTTTCCCAAACCACCGCGGGTGGCTGAGATTGCCAGCCTCGGGATAGCCTGCATTACGATTGCGGATTGGCCGAACCTTCCGTATGCGGGATCTCGACAGCAGTGCCGCCGAAGTATGAATAGACAAGCTTACCGCCGTCTATCAGCTCACGAAGAGCGGCTTTCACCTCTTCTTTTGTCGCGCCCTCGGCCTCCAGAGCATTGCTGATGTCCTTGGGCTTCAGCTTCTTTTTGCCCTGCATCTTTTGCACCAGTTCGTATACTTTTTTCTGCACTTCCGCAGCGTCCATAGTCGTACCTCCGGGTAAGTTGTATACAACATGTAAACCGGCCCCAGATGCTGTCCAGGGCCGGTTTTATATTACACCATTTACACCATTATTCCCACTTGAAGGTCGGCGTCATTCTGAACGTCTCGCGCGCAAAGGTGAAATCGTCGATATGCTGATACGTAAATGCAAGGCCGGTCATTTTGAAGAACCGCTCCCAGCCGATGCGCTCGATCCACTCACCCATACGTTCGTGCTTGCGGGCATCCTTGGCATAGACTTCCACCAGGTGCTTTACGGCCTTGACGACCTCAGGCCAACGCGGCGGATTATTCGGAAGGAACGGGATGGCCAGCCGCGACATACGGGGAATGCCGCGAGCGTTCGAAACCTTGCCGCCCACATAGATGGAGATGCCGTCGCCATGAGCATCGGCCAGGGGAAGCGAGGGGCACATGGTATAGCAGTTGCCACAGTACATGCAGCGCTCTTCCTTGATCTTGACCGATTTCGCTGCCGGGTTCGGTGCAATAGCGCCGGTCGGGCAGGCTGCAATGGTCGTGGGGATCTCGCATTGGTTCGCAATGGTCGCTTCGTTCACCTTCGGTGGCTTGCGGTGAATGCCGAGGATGGCGATGTCGGAGCAGTGCACGGCACCGCACATGTTGAGGCAGCAGGCCAGCGCGATGCGTACACGCGCAGGCAGGGTTTTGGTAGTAAAGTATTCATGGAGTTCGTCCATGACCGCCTTCACGACGCCGGAAGCGTCCGTTGCCGGAGTGTGGCAGTGGATCCACCCCTGGGTATGCACCACATTGCTGATGCCGTAGCCGATGCCGCCGACGAGGTGTCCTTCCTTCTTGAGCGCTTTCTTGAGCGGCTCGACCTGGTCCTTAGCAGGAAAGAATTCGATGTTGTGGCGGGTCGTCCAACGCAGATGGCCGCCGCTGAATTTGTCGGCGTACGCGCACATCTCGCGAACGTAATCGGTGCTGACGAGACGGGGTGTTGCTATACGCACGGTGTACAGTTCGTCCCCGGTCTCGGAAACATGCTTCATCGTGCCTTTATCGATAACTTCATGATATTTCCATTTCCCGTAGTTTTTTGCGATCACGGGAGGCAAAAATTTGCTAAAGTGAGGAGCTCCAATATCAGTTATTCTCTTCGGTTTGTCAGCCATTCTAAGTTATCCTCCTTAAGTTATTTCACGTCTTCCGGTGACCAGAATACGTACGGGTTCGACCTCGGGGCTTTCACCATCTGCGGCACGGGCGGCAGACCGGTTGATTCGAGCATGGACCTCATGCCCATACGGTCGACCAGCTCCCCAATACGTTCGCGGTTCTTGCCATGCTCGTCCCACCACTCCCAGAGCTTGCGGATCAGGTCTTCGATGTTGTCGAACGGCTTTTCAAGTTTCATAAAGGGAACAATGACCCAGCTCATGAGAGCGCCGGTCACGATCGGGGCCTTGCCGCCGAGCATGATGGTCGCGCCTTTTTCCTTGCCCGGGCGAAGCGCCTTGGGCATGCGGTTGATGCAGTGCATGCAGCGGGTGCAATCCTTGTTGTTGATCTTGAGTGTGCTTCCGTCCCAGCTCATGCAGTGGGTCGGGCACATATCGCACACTTCGGTCTTGATGTCCATGTCCTTGGCGCAGTTCTTCACCTCTGCCTGGTCGATACGGATATCGTCGCGCCAGGTGCCGATGATGGACATGTCGGCGCGGGCAATGGCGGCAGTGCAGTCGTTGGCGCAACCCGAAACTTTGATTTTGAACTTGTAGGGGAACGCAGGACGATGGAGCTCATCCTGGAACTTGTGAGTAAGCGTATCGCAGATTTCCATCGAGTCGATATTTGAGAACTCGCAACGGGAATTGCCCACGCAGCAGCTCGGAGTGCGGAGGCAGGATCCGGAACCGCCGAGGTCCCAGCCTTTTGCCGTCGTTTCCGCAAAAATGGCCTCGAGCTTATCTGTCTGCGTGCCGAGGAGCACCAAATCACCGGTGGACCCGTGCATATTCGTCAATCCGCTTCCGTATTTGTCCCAGATATCCATGAGTTCGCGCAGCGCGTTTGAGGTATAGTAATTTCCAGCAGGCTGGTTGATACGGACGGTGTGAAAGTGAGCAACACCCGGATATTCTTCAGGCAGGTCACAGTAACGGCCGATGACGCCGCCGCCGTAACCGAGGACGCCCACAATACCACCGTGTTTCCAGTGGGTAACTTTGTCCCTGTAGGACCTCTCAAGGATATTGAGCAGATCTTTCGCCGTATTACTCTTTACTGCGGCTTTTTTAATCTCCTTTACGAAACTCGGCCATGCGCCTTTTTCCAGGTCGTCTAGCATAGGTGTCTTGCCATCTTTGCTCATCAGGAAATCCTCCTTATAGATTTATCTCACGAATTATGTGAACTGCTCATTGAGACGCTTGTGCTTTACTGAAACTGATACGGATCTTAACAATTCTCATTCCTCATGTGCTCTCCAAAGCTGCAGAGAGCACTTTATCTGTCTCTGAGGTTAAGCGGTCCCCCTTTCTGAAATAGAGTTGTAGAAAATGTAAAAAATAAGACTAAGGTGGGTTCAAATTAATGGCAATCGTTTATATTTATTTAACTTTGCCTGCTGCTTTTTTTATTACGCTATTTTAGATTTAAGACACTGAGACATGAGATTGTATGTGCACAACCCATATTAGTCAAATAAAAAAAACTAATCGTATCATAACCACGTGTAATTATCACAGTTTAGAATATGAC
>DAIDTZ010000228.1 GCA_027456925.1 Nitrospirota bacterium | reverse complement strand
CGAGAATGATGTTTAACACGTTTTAAGCGGAACGAACTCCCCCTCCCGCCGGAGGGGCTTCACGCAGAAAGCCGTCCTGCAGGGATTAGTGGGAAAGCAAGGGAAAGGAATGAGAAAAAAAGAAGCGCTATCCCGCGAAGTACAGGGACAAGAGCTTCTGTATGGCCCAGGCCATGGCAATGCAGACCGGAAGCGTGAGCACCCAGGCCATGACGATCTTCCCGGCGATGCCCCAGCGGACGGCCGAGAGCCGCTTGGTTGCGCCGACGCCGAGAATGGCCGCGGACACCACGTGGGTTGTGCTGACCGGCATGCCGAAATGGCTTGCTGCGATAATGATGGCAGTCGACGAGGTCTCGGCTGCAAATCCGTGAATCGGCTCGAGCTTCAGCATTTTCACGCCGAGTGTCTTGATGATCTTCCATCCTCCGAAGAGCGTGCCGAAGCCCATTGCCACGGCGCAGAGGAGAATGACCCACTTCGGCACGTCGAGGGTCGAGATTGCGCCGCCGCTCATGAGGGCCATGGTAATGATGCCCATGGATTTCTGCGCGTCATTGGAGCCGTGGCCGAAGGCCATGAATGCCGAGGAGGCTATCTGGAGTCTGCCGAAGTACTTGCTGATCGCGCCGGGAGAGAGCCGCCCGAACAAATACAGAATCAGCTTCATGAAGAGATAGCCGAACACGAGCCCGAAGATTGGGGAGATGAGCAGGGACGTAAGGATCTTGACGATTCCTCCGATGTTCAGGAGGCCCGCTCCGCCATGCGCCATGGCGGCCCCGGCGATTCCGCCGAAGAGCGCGTGGGAGGAACTGACGGGAAGGCCCATGAGGATCGTTATGAGGTTCCACAGGATGGCGGAAAGCAGCGCGGAGATGATCACCAGGTCCGTGACCGCCAGGGGATCGACGATGCCCGAACCGATGGTTTTCGCCACGGCAGTCGAGATGAAGGCGCCCAGGATGTTCATGCCGGCGGCCATGACTACGGCCGTCATGGGCGAGAGCACCTTGGTCGATACGACGGTTGCGATGGCGTTTGCGCTGTCATGCCATCCGTTCGCGATGTCGAAAAATACCGCGAGAATTATGATCAGGACCAGGATTTCATGCATGTTTGAGGACTATGGTTTCGAGGATGTTGGCGATGTCTTCCGCCCGGTCTGAGGCGTCTTCGAAGAGCTGGTAGATGTCCTTCCACTTGATGATATAGATGGGATCATTGTTGTCGTTCAAGAGTTTCCCCAGGGCGTCCCGGTATTTGCGGTCGATGCGGTTCTCGAGGCGGTTCACCTCGATGCAGTGCTCCTGCACATGGGAGTATTGTTTCGCGCGGAGATCCCGGAGCGCCTTTTTCAGCACGTCCGCGGTCATCTGCAGGTCCTCGGCAATGGAAATGACTTCGGGAGTGGGTTTGTCGATCTTGTAGACCACCATCCTGTCCACGGCGGCCCAGATCAGATCGAGCACATCGTCGATCCGTGACGCCAACGCGTGAATGTCTTCGCGGTCGATGGGGGTGAGGAAGGTCTTGTTCAGCTCCTTCATGATGTCGTGCGTGAGCATGTCGCCTTCCTGCTCGAATTCGTAGATCGCTTTTGCTTTTTTCTCGAACGTATCGAAGTTGTTGAAGGTGTCGACGAGCACGTTGGCCGCCCGCGTGAGGTTTTCAAGCGCGCGGTCGAACATTTCGAAAAAATCTATCTTTTTGGGGAAGAGGGCCATAGGTTTCCGAAGACGCTCCTTATAGAATCCCTGGAGAACAGGATGAATGGGAAAACCGAATGCGCACCGGGAAATTCGCGGCTTCGTATCGGTTTTCAAGCGCCCTTAAAATATCATAGTCCCTCGTTTTTTGCAACAGGGAAGTCATGATGTTCCCAGGGCCGCTACGAGATGTGCTGATCACGACCTCGCAATCCCGGCCGCATCAGAACCGCATATAAGGGAAAAGACCGTTCGGAAGAAAAACAAAAGGCGGTGATATGCTCACCGCCTTGATCGCGCTCCATCAAACCAACCGCGCTGGATCGTTAGATCACTTTTTCCTTCCAGCATTTATCGCACAGCCACATCATACCGCGTACCTTGCCCGTCGTGGTCATCATCTTTGCCGCCTGCATGGGCTTCCCGCAGCACTGGGGGTTGAGATTGACAACTGCTTTCTTGGTGGCCGCTTTTGCGGTTTTGCTCATTTCTGCCATGTTGCTTCACCTCCGTTAAATATCAGGAAAACCCGTGCATTTTAACCGGATACGGGAAAATGTCAAGCAAATTTTGCTGGTACGCCGCGCTTTTGCCGCCTCTGTCGAAGAGGCCGGCCATAAACTCCTTGACAAGCATAGGGGATTGATTTATAAATAAGAAACACTCCAGCTGCGATTTGATCTCACAGAACTCATCACCGATGCACACAGGCAGTTTCGAACAATCATACTACCATTATGGAAGACCATAAACTAAGAGTATTCTGCGCTGTTGCGGAAACCAAGAGCTTTTCCAAGGCTTCGGAGCTGATCCATCTGACGCAGCCGGCGGTGAGCCTGCAGGTGCAGGCCATGGAAGAGCTCTACGAGACGCGCCTGTTCGACCGGTCGGGGAACAGCATCAACCTGACGCCGGCCGGCGAGATCCTGTACAAACGGGCCAAGGAAATCCTCGCCCTGTACGCAGAAGCGCAGAAGAACATCAGCGAGATCACGGGAGCGGTCAAGGGTTCCCTGTCCATCGGCGCCAGTTCGACGATCGGCAACTACCTTCTCCCCTCCATCATTTCCGCGTTCAAGAGAAAAGTCCCCCAGGTCAACATTTCACTCGTGGTCAACAACACGAAGACGATCACCGAAAAATTAAACGCGGGAGAGATCGATATCGCCCTCGTGGAAGGGGACGTGAGCAAACAGCGTTTCACCGTCGACACCCTGCTCTCCGACGAACTCGTGGTGATCATGTCGCCTGCCCACCCCTGGGCCGAGCGCCGCAATATCCCCGGCATGGACCTGATCAAGGAACCGCTGATCCTCCGGGAAGAGGGGTCCGGCACCCGCCAGATCATCCTGAAGCACCTTGAGGACCACGGGATCAAGCTCGACCATCTCAAGATTTCGCTGGTTCTGGGCAGCACGGAATCGATCAAGAGCGCGGTGGAAGAAGGCGTGGGCGTCTCGATCGTATCGGCCTGGGCCGCGCGCCAGGCGATCCGGCACGGCACGCTCAAGGCCACGACCTTCAAGGACGTCAAGTTTCACCGTACCTTCAGCATTATTTCCCCAAAACGCAATTACTGCACCCACACTGCCAAAGAGTTCCTCAATTTCCTGAAGGTCTACCCCATCAGATCCCCCATGTCCTGATCCAGAGCCTCTTCCCGTTCTTCTGTTCCCGCTCTTTCCACGCTTTCGGAAAACCGAGGTCGATTCTCTCAAGCACCAGCGCGCTCCATTGACGCGCATCGAGCCCGCCCGGGTTTTGTTCGATGACCACGGCCCCGCCGGCGTCCGTGCGGCAGATGCGGCTCCCGATTTTTTCATACCGCGCGAGGACGTCGGCGGACGGATGGCCGTAGGAATTGCCTTTGCCCACGGTTACGACAACGATTTTCGGCCGGGTGCAAGCGACAAATTCCCCGGTGCTCGAACTTTTGCTCCCGTGGTGCGGAACTTTGAGCAGATCGCAGGCAAGGTCCTGGCCCGATTCGATCAATCCGTCCTCCGCTTCTTTTCCGATATCTCCCGCAAAGAGAAATACCCTGTCCCGTTCCGCCATCCGGAGGACCAGGGAACAATTATTCTCTGCATCATAAGCTTTCTTTGTTCGGGGCCTGAATGCGGGGGCAGGGTGCAGTATCCGCAGCTCGGCATCGCCCAGCAGGACCGGCGGGTCGCCTGCTGAAACGATTCTGCGAGGGATCTTTTTTTCGGCGACGAGCTTCAGGAACTGCGCATAACCATAAACCTCGCTGTCTCGTCCGTGGGTCCAGACTTCCTTGACGGAAAACTTCTTCAGGAGGTACAACAGCCCGTTCATGTGGTCGGGATGAGGATGAGTAAGGATGACGAGGTCCAGGCTGTACACTCCGCGGTTCCAGAGATAAGGGGCGAGCACGCGCCGTCCGACGTCGAACTTGTTGTCCCGGGTGCCGCCCCCGTCGATCAGGATCTTCTTGCCGGAAGCGAGCTCCACCAGCGCGCAGTCTCCCTGCCCCACGTCGGGAAAGGCGATCTCCGTCCGTTCCTTCGGCAGAAAAGCGAGTGCCGAGGAAAGAACAAGAACGCTTCCCGCGATTGCCATTCCCGCCACTGAAGTCTTCGATATCCTGGAGCTCTGTTCGAGCGGCTTACGCGCAAAGAGCAGCCGTGCCCTGATAAATGCGAACAGCGACGCGAGAAAGAGCGCGGCAGCGAGCAGCCACGGTATTGTCGGCGCCGGGGGATGAAATTCGGCAAAAGGAAGATTAGCGAAAAAATTCACTATGGCTAGAAAGGCGTCTGCCACGGCCTGGTTCACGCTTGCGAGCGGCAGATGATGGGTCACGAGAGACAGCATACCCGAGAAGAGCCCCAGAGGCACGACGACCATGCCCGCAAAAGGCACCACGATCAGGTTCGAGAGGACGCCGGCAAAGGAGAGCTGGTTGAAGTAGTAAGCGACGAGGGGCGCCGGGGCAAGGCTGGGGGCAAAAGAAATGATGATGAGGAGCATGGTGCCGTTCCTGAGCCGCTCCCACCTGTTTTCCGCCTTGATCCCGAGTTCATTCCAGAGCGCGACGACGGCGCCGATGACCAGTACGGAGAGATAGGAGAGCTCGAAGGAAATATCGAAGAGGGCCTGCGGATGTGCGGTCAGGATGAGGAGGGCCGCGATGGCCAGGGAATGCATGAGCGCGTTGTCTCGGTCCAGGACGAGCGCGGCAAGCCCCGCCGAAATCATGACGAGGGAGCGGACCGTGGCAATCTGCCCGCTGGCGAGCAGCGTGTAAAAAATCAGGAGCGGCAGCGTAAGCCAGGCAGCGATCTTTTTCGGGTCCGCAAAGAGCGTCAAGCGATGATAAAACCGTTCCGGCAGGAGGAACATCAGCCAGCGGATCATGCCGAAGCAGAGGACGGCGACCATGCCGAGGTGCGATCCGGAGATGGAGATGATATGCGTGACGCCGGCTGCCATGAATTGGTCGCGCATCTCGTCCGTAAGGCCGCCCTCTTCGCCCAAAACCATGGCCTGCAGAATCGCCGAGCCGGGGCCGGTGGTGGACGCGAGAAACGCCTGCCGTATCCGTTCCCGTTGGTCCTGCACGGCCCGGAAGATCCCCGCTCCGCGGCGGAGGACCTCGATATTGCCCGCTCCTCGTACACTCAGGGTGTACGAGATGCCGCTTTGGGCCAAATAGCCGGGATAATCAAAACCGCCGGGGTTCACGGAGCCGTGGGGCTTGTAGAGCTTGCCGCTGATCCGGACCCTATCGCCGTATCCGACGGCCATGAGCGGTTCGCGAACGTTCACGAGGAGCTTGCCGCTGACCGCGGTGTCGTCTATTTCGCGCACGGTCAGTTGAAATGCGGTCCTGTCCGGGTTGCGGTCGAGAGGGGAACTGACCGTGCCAATGACGAGATGGGCCGTTTTATCAGGCGAAACAAAACGGGTATAATGACCGGAAGGGACCCAGGCCGCGGAAAGGATGTACGCTGCCATGCCGACAATGAGGGGAATGGCGATACGTGCGAGTTGGTTGGGACGAATCTTGTCAAACCAGAGGGAGCTCCCCGCGGTCACGATGCCGAGCGCGAGAAAGGCGATAATGAAAAAAGGAAAATAGAGGAATCCGTGCCCGAGCAGCAGGCCGGCACAATATGCCAGGGTGAGAGAGAGGATGGGCTTATGCATAGAGAGTCTGAAATGCGAGGGGCGGGACTCAGGCACCGCACGCCCGTTTTTATTCGTATCGCAAACCGTGCACTACACATCGCGGACAGCGGACCCTTATGCCAGTTTTTCTTTGATGATCCCGGCAAGGCCGTCTGCCACCGCTTTTATCTCGTTCTGGTCCTCTCCCTCGATCATGACGCGTACCTTGGGCTCGGTGCCCGAGTAGCGGACGAGAAGGCGGCCCGTGCCGTCAAGTTTTTTCTCGATCTCGGCCATGCGCTTCGCCACTTCAGGGATCGACGCAAGGTCCTTCCGCTCCTTCACCTTCACGTTCACGAGGACCTGGGGATAGGACTTCATGCACGCCGCGAGCCCGGACAGGGGCTTGCCGGTCTGCTTCATGATGGCAAGGACCTGAAGCGCGGAGATGAGCCCGTCGACGGTCGTGTTGTTGTCCAGGAAAATGATGTGGCCCGATTGTTCGCCGCCGAGATTGTAGCCGCCTTTGATCATCATTTCCA
>DAIDTZ010000227.1 GCA_027456925.1 Nitrospirota bacterium | reverse complement strand
ATCAAGACCGTGGCGATGACGAACGCGAGGCTGATCGGCCGCGTGAGAAACACCGTGGGATCGCCGCGCGAGATCAGCATCGCCCGCCGCAGGTTCTCCTCCATCATCGGCCCCAGCACGAACCCCAGCATCAACGGCACGGGGCTGCACTCGAGCTTCATCCACATGAAGCCGAGGAGGCCGAAGATCGCCGTGAGGTAGAGCTCGAAGGGGCTGTTGTTCAGGCTGTAGATCCCGATCGAGGAGAAGACCATGATGGCGGGAAAGAGCATGCGGTAGGGCACCTTGAGGAAGCTCACCCACAGGCCGATCAGGGGGAGGTTGAGGACGACGAGCATGAGGTTCCCGACCCACATGCTCACGATCAGTCCCCAGAAGAGGTCGGGCCGCTGGGTCATCACCGTCGGACCCGGGGCAATCCCCTGGATCATGAGCGCCCCGAGCATCAGCGCCATCGTCCCGCTCGCGGGGATCCCCAGGGTGAGCATCGGGATGAACTTGCACTGCGCGTCGGCGTTATTGGCCGACTCGGGCCCTGCCACCCCTTCGATCGCCCCGCGGCCGAACTGCGACGGATACTTGGACATCTTCTTCTCGAGCATGTACGACGAAAACGAGGCAATCGCCGGCCCCGTCCCGGGGAGGACGCCAAAGAACGCCCCGAGTATGGTCCCCCGGAGGATCGGGCCGTAGGACCGCTTCATGTCATCCCTCGAAGGAAAGAGGCTCCCAACCTTGGAGGTGAATACGGTGCGTTCCTCCGGCTCGCCCAGGTTGGACACGATCTCACCCACCGCGAAAACGCCGATGGCGACAACCACGAACCCGATCCCGTCGGTCAGCTCGATGATGTCGAAGCTGAATCGTCTCCAGCCGGAATCGACATCGGTGCCCACGCACCCGAGCAGCAGGCCCAGGAACACCATCGCGAGCGACTTGACCATGTCGCCCGGGGCGAGTAACGCCGCGACGATCAGCCCCATCGTCATCAACGAAAAGTACTCGGGCGAAGCGAACTTCAGGGCCATCTCGGCGATCGGCGGGCCGAACATCGCGATGATTAACGTGCAGACGGTGCCGGCGAAGAACGAACCGATGGCCGAGATCGCGAGCGCTGGACCAGCCCGGCCCTGGCGCGCCATCTGGTAGCCGTCGATGCAGGTGACCACCGACGAGGTCTCGCCCGGGAGGTTAACCAGGATGGAGGTCGTCGACCCGCCGTACTGGGCGCCGTAGTAGATGCCTGCCAGCATGATCAGGGCCGCGACCGGTGAAATGGCGAAGGTGATCGGCATCAGCATCGCGATCGTCGCCATCGGACCGATGCCGGGAAGAACGCCGACCAGGGTGCCCAGCAGGCAACCTAGAAAACAATAAAACACGTTTTGCCACGACAGCGCAACGCTGAACCCGAAAATCAGGTTGTGGAATAGCTCCATGGTGATCTCCTGTCAGAATCCTTTGATCAGTGGATAGGGGAGGCCAAGGCCCCAGATGAACATCGCTACCGACATCACGCCCAAGAGGATGGTCAACAGCAGGACCTCCTTGAACTTGAACTCCCGGCCCGATGCCGCCGACACGAAGATCAGGGCAACCAGCGCGGGTACAAATCCCGCCAACTCCATCAGGACACCGAAGATCACCATGGAGAGGGGCAGGACGATCAGGGCCCGGGTCGACCAGTTTCCTTTGATCTTCTCATTGCTGCGCAACCCCCTGAACATGACATAGACGCCGAAGAGGATCAGAATCCACCACAAGACGCTCGGAAAGTATCCGGGCCCCATGCGCAGTGTGGTGCCGAACGGGTACGTTCGAGCGATGAACACCGCAAGGGCGCCGGTTCCGGCAAATGTCACTCCGGCCCAGAAATCCTTGTTGCTGCGAAACACCAATTTCATCGATCACTCCTTTCGCGCTATCGATACGGGCAACGCACGCCGTATGCATTCGGAATGGGGCGCCCCCTGAACCATCCGGGCAAGCCAATGGTTTATTCTTCCGCTGTTTCTATCCGGTTACCCTTTCTTTCCCGGGTATTTCTTTTCCGCCTCTTCGGCGTTTTCCACCTTGTTGTAATCCTGGTTGAGGTCTCCGCTTCCGGCGGGATATTTGACGGTAAAAAAAACGGCCGGACCGCCTACAGCCCGGCTCCGATGCTGGGTGAAGCGAGGGATATGGATGAGATCGCCGCGCTCGACGATGCGATCTTCGTCCCCTAAAATCATATGGAGCTTCCCTTCGAGGACCAGCGTGAACTGTTCCTCATTCGGATGCATATGCAACGGGGGACCTTCACCCGCGGGTTTTGTGACGATGCCGGCCTTCATGTATTCCCCCGTCACCGTCTGCATAATCATCGCGGGGTTCACATCGGGATTGATCTTTTTCAGCTCGGCGATATGGTAAATAGGCATTTCAGCAATCTCCTCTCACGCCATCGGCAATTTAGCGTTACTCCATATTACTCATCAGACCACCTGTCAAATGGTTTTTTACTGTGTCGATGCTGCATTGTCGTCCGTCG
>DAIDTZ010000226.1 GCA_027456925.1 Nitrospirota bacterium | reverse complement strand
CCCCAGGGGTCCTTTGGGATCCGGGCGGGCTTCAGGTAGCCGCCGTCACGCCATTTATCGGGGATGCGGCCGGTTTCCGGCTTATGAATGAGTGCGTCGAGTCCCTGATCTGTGGTGGGGTAGAACCCGTTGTCGAGCTTGAACATATCCAGCGCCCCCTCAAGGTCGCGTATCTGCGTCATGGCGATCTTGACCTTCGCTTTTTCTTCCTGGCCCAGGAATTTAGGAAGAACGAGACCCGCGAGCAGGCCCAGAATAATGATGACCACCATGATTTCGATGAGGGTGAAACCTTTTTGATTCTTCATAAAAGAAAACCTCCTTAAAGCAGTATGTAACCACGGATAAACACGGTTAAAGACAAAAATATTTTATCCCGCTTTTGATTCTAACCGTGTTCATCCGTGGTTATAAAATCGTTTTACTGCGCCCCCGAGCTCATCTGGAGCATCGGCAGCATAATGGCGATCACGACGAAGCCGATGATCAGTCCCATGACCAGGATAATGACCGGTTCCATCAGCGCCATGAGCCCCGTAAGGCGCGTTTCAACGGTGCGGTCGAAAGAATCGGATATCTTGAGCAGCATTTTTTCCAGCTCTCCGCTCTTCTCTCCCACCGCGACCATCTGCACGACGACCGGCGGGAACAGGCCGCTCCTCTTGAGCGGATCGGCGATGGGTTCGCCCTCGCGGACGTTTTCACGGGCCTGCTGTATGGCATTCGCGAGCACCGTGTTGCCGATCACGTTCTTGACGATATCGAGCGCCGTCAGGGTCGGCACGCCGCTTTCCAGCAGCGTTCCGAGCGTGCGCGTGAACCTCGATACCGCGATCATCCTGATGAGGCCGCCGAAAACCGGCATGCGGAGGAGCCGGGCATCGATGTTTTCCCTGCCCGCCTGCGTCCGCGCATACCGCCGGAAGTAGTACACTCCGCCGGCAACGGCCAGAATAAGCGCCCACCAAAACGTCGACAGGAACCGCACAATGCCCAGAAGCAGCAATGTGATAAGCGGGAGCTGCTGTTTCATATCCTGGAACATGCCGACGACGCGGGGCATCACAAAGCTGAAGATGAAAAAAAGCATCCCGATGCCGATCACAGTCATGAACGCGGGGTAGGCCAGCGCGGCGGAGATCCTGCCCCGGAACCTCACCTGCTCGTCGAGGAAATCCGCAAGCCGGTCAAGCGTGACTTCCAGGGTCCCGCTCGATTCGCCCGCGGTGACCATGTTGACATAGAGCTGCGAAAAAGCTTTCGGGTTGCTCTTGAGCGCGTCGGCAAGCGATGCGCCTTCGCGCACGCTGTCGCGCACGGAGGACAGCGCCCCCTTGAGGGCTTCGGTCTCTTCCTGCTCAACGAGCACGGACAGCGCGTCCATCAGGGGGAGGCCGGAGGACAGGAGCGTTGCAAGCTGGCGCGTGGTGTTCGCAAGGTCGCTGAGCTTCACCCGGCTGCCGAAGGAGAAGGAAAGGTTCCCCCGCCGCGCGGCGCTCATGGACGAGCCTTCGCGGATCTCGAGAACGATCACGCCCTCTTTCTTCAGCTTCGTCTTGACGGCCTTCAGCCCGTCGCCGTCCTGGACGCCGGAGACCTTTTTCCCTGTGGCAGTAACGCCTTTATATTCGAATACGGGCATGGTTTTAAATCAGTTGGGAGTCGGGTGTTCGTAGTTCGGAGATTTACGCAGTGCACGACCAACTCCGAACTTCCCGCTCCTGCCTCGGTTATGATTCCTTCTGTGTCACGCGCACGACTTCATCCACGGACGTGATGCCGGCAAGCACGCGGGCCGCGCCGTCCTGACGAAGCGTACGCATGCCCCGTTCCATAGCCAGCGCTTTTATCGTCGTTGCGTCGGTGTTTTTCATGATCAGCTGCCGCATTTCGTCGTCCACATTAAGGAGTTCGTAAATCGCGCTTCTGCCGAGATAGCCGGTGTTAAAGCAGGCAACGCAGCCTTTTGCCCGGTACACGGTGGTGCCGTCCGCGCCGGTCTTGATCTCGAGTTCGGCGATCTCGCCCGGCGTCATCTGGTAAGGCTCCCGGCACTCTTTGCAGAGCACGCGCACCAGCCGCTGAGCGAGGATGCCGATGACCGAGGAGGAAATGAGGAACGGTTCGATCTTCATGTCGAGAAGCCTGGTGACCGCGCCGGCTGCGTCGTTCGTGTGGAGCGTGGAAAACACGAGGTGGCCGGTAAGCGCGGCCTGGATCGCTATCTCGGCGGTCTCCGAGTCGCGGATCTCGCCCACGAGGATCACGTCCGGGTCCTGCCGCAGGACGGAGCGGAGGCCCGCGGCGAAGGTCAGCTGGATCTTGGCGTTCACCTGGATCTGGCCGATGCCCTTGAGCTGGTACTCGATCGGGTCTTCGATCGTGATGATGTTCTTGTCCGGCGAATTGATCTTCGAAAGCGACGCATAGAGGGTCGTGGTTTTACCGCTGCCCGTGGGGCCGGTCACGAGAACAATTCCGTGGGGCCGTACGATCATGTCGTTGAATCTCGTCATGGTATCTCCGGTAAAACCGATCTGGTCGAGCGGCAGGAGGGCGCTCTCTCGGTACAGGAGACGCAGCACGATGCGCTCGCCGAACGCCGTGGGCACGATGGACACGCGGATGTCGACGTCCCTGCCGCCGATCTTGATGCGCATGCCGCCATCCTGGGGCAGCCGCTTCTCGGCGATGTTGAGGCCGGACATGATCTTGACGCGCGACGCGATGCTGGCCTGGTACCGTTTCTGGATCGTCAGGATGTTGTACAGAATACCGTCGATGCGGAACCGCGCGATCATCTCTTTTTCAAAAGGTTCGATATGGATGTCGCTTGCCCGTTCGCGGATGGCCTGGGACAGGAGCGAGTTCACGAGCCGGATGATCGGGGCGTCGTCGGTGACTTCGAGCAGGTCCGTCGGCTCATCGAGTTCAGCGGCAAGAAAGGAAAGGTCTTCCTCTTCCATCTCGTGAACGGTGTCCTCCGCCTTGTTCATGTCCTCGCTGTGAAGACGGTTTAAGGTATCAAGGAGCTTTTCAGATGGCGCGAGACACAGGGTAATATCGGAACCGAGCAGCGCGGCAAGATCATCGAGCGTGGAAAGGTTGAGCGGCTCCGACGTGGCCGCGAGGATCGTGCCGTTATCGCGCCGAAGCGGCAGGACGACGGCTTTTTTCGCATACGTGATGGGCAGTTTCAGCGCGAGTTCCCGGTCGATGTCGCCCAGATCCGCTTGATAGGGAAGGCCGAGCTGCTGGCCGAGCGCTTTGAGTACGTCTTCCTCCGTCACGAAGTTGAGGCGCATGAGGAGCGTGCCGAGCCGGCCCCCCCGTTTTTTCTGGAGGTCGAGCACTTTCTTGAGCCGCTCCGGTGAAAGCCCGGACTCAACGAGTATCTCGCCAAGCAAGCGTCTCACCGCACTCCCTCTTTCGGGATCCCGGCAGGCGCGGGAAGCTGCGTCGTGGGCGTTGCAGAGGTTGAAGGCACGGCGTTGGACTTTAACTCGAAGAGGGGCTGCGTCTGCTGCGTCTCGGGCTGGACGGGCGCGGTTTTGACGGGAGCGGCGGCGGAATCTTCCGTTTTCAACTCCGTCACCGGCTTTGCCACTTCTTTGACCGGCCCGACATTAGCGGGAGCAGTGGTCACGGCGTTCGACTTCAGCTCCGGTGCATACTTTTCCGTCGCCGTTGCCGGTGCGGCATTCGCAGGCGCCGTGGTGACTGCGTTCGATTTCATTTCCGATGCCGGCATTTCTTCAGCCTTGGCCGGCGCTGTTGTGGACGGTTGTTCTGCTTTTTCGCTTGTTTTCGGCGAAAGAATAACAGGCTCGTAGCTCTTTTTCTGGATGCGGTACTCTTTACGGAAATCCTCAAGCGTATCGTTTTTCCGCCTGGTCAGGTCGCTGGCCTCGCCCTCGTTCTTGATAATGTAGGGAGTGATAAATATCATGAGGTCCGTCTTCTCTACCTTGGTCGTCTTGGTCTTGAAGAACCAGCCGAGAATGGGGATATCGCCAAGGAATGGCACCTTCGAAGTCGACGAGACAACGTTGTCGCGCATAAGGCCGCCGATGACCATGGTCTGGCGGTCCTTTACCATCACCGTGGTGCTTGCCGAGCGCTTGCTGGTGCTGGGGCCCACGATGTTCGGGTTGAGCCCGGGAGTTTGCGTTATATCGGAAATTTCCTGATAGACCTCGAGGCGCACATTGTCGTCTGAGGCGATCTGGGGCGTAAGTTTCAGGGTGATGCCCACGTCTCTCCGGTCGATCTGGGTGAAAAGACTGCCTGCTGTCGCCGCGGTCTGGCTCTGGCCGGTCACAAAGGGGATGTTCTCACCCACCATGATCTCGGCCTTTTGGTTGTCCATGGTGAGGATGTTGGGCGTCGAGAGCACGTTCACGTCGCCGTCGGTCTCGAGCGCGTGGAGGAGAGCGCCGATATTCAAATACTCAACGCCATTATACTTGAAAGTCCCTTTCACGGCGCCTACGGCCAGGCCGTTCATTGACGCGAGTGCTGCGGGGCCGCCGGCCACCACGCTGCCGATGGTTCCGAAATTTGTCCCGCCGATCGTGGTCACATTGTTGCTGCCTTCAAGCTGGTTCAGGTTTGCCGCCTGGAACTCGAACCCGAGGTCACGCTGCTTTGCCAGGCTCATCTCAATAATGGCGACCTCGACATAAACCTGGCGGCGCCTGATGTCCAGCTTCTGGATGACGTCCTTCACTGTCTCGTAATCGCCCGGCGAAGCGACAATGATGAGAGAATTCGTCGCTTTGTCCGAAGTGATGTTGACCGGACCTTCGAGGATCGTGGAAGGGCTGACCGGCAACATCCCGCCCGCTGGCGGCACGGGAAGCCGCGACACGAGCGCCTGCATCAGCTTGCCCATGTCTTCCGAGTTCGCGTTTTTGAGGTAATAGACGTTGATCTTTCCTTTCCCTTCCGGTGCGGCCACATCCATGACGCGGAGAAGACTCTCGATCCTCCTGATATTGGACACCGAATCGGTGATGATGATGGAGTTCGTCGTGGGATACGCGATGATGGTGCCGTCTTTGGTAATGAGCGGGGCTAGCGTCCGGACGATCTCCTGGGGGTTTACGTAGTTCAGCCGGATGAGCTTGGTCACGTACCCCTCACCCTGCATGTGGCCGTCTTCTACCACTTTGAGGCCGCTCTGGCGCGCCATTGCCGCGGGAATGATCCGGGTGACCGTGCCGTCCTCGATTGCGGTGAACCCTTTTATTTCGAGAGCGGAGAGGAAGACCTGATAAGCTTCTTCGGGGGATATTTTCTTCGGCGTCATGATCGTAACCTTGCCGGTCACGCGCTCATCAAGCAGGAAGTTTCGGTGGGTCAGCTCGCTCATTACTTTCACCAGAGCGCTGATGTCGATATTCGTGAAGTTCAGGGTTACAAAGTCGTCGTTGGCTTTGACGTTTTTCGCATCGGTCTTGCCGGAAGGGGCGGAGGGAGTCAGTGCCGTTTCTTGTGCAAATACCGCTGGCGCGTTCACGAGCCCTATCACGAGCAGCAGGGCTACAGTTTTTTTCACTCTTGTCCTCCCGGCAACAGATATGGATACATCATGAAGATAATAAAATATCAAAATCCAAATCGAAAATCGAGCCAAGCAGTCATCCTCTAAACAAATGCTCGATTTGTTATTTGGATTTTGGTTGAAGCTGGAAGCTGGTCTTGGAACCTTTATCTGTTCACCGTATATCGTACGTCAGTGTCTGGCGCTGGCCGCCCCGGATCAGATCGATTGAAATGCTCCGTTCGTTCTTGAGTCCCTGATAGAGCTGGAAAAATTTCGCCGGATCGTCAACGTCCTGTGAATTGACCTTCTGGATAACGTCGCCGTTCTGGAGCCCGATCTTTTGGTAGATGCTGCCGGGAACGATCTCGCTGATCTTGAACCCTATCGTTTTCCCCTGCTCCTGGTAGGGCAAGGCCCTCGCCTGGGTCAGGATCTGGCCCATGTTCTCGGTGCTCGCGAGAATTTCCTTCTGGTCCACGGCAAATTTTCCGTTTCCAAGCTTCTGCACGCCGGCGTCCACGTTCGAGCCTGGCTTCTGCATGGAGACGATCTTGGTATCATCGACAATTTCCACGGGGACAGTCGAACCGTCAGCCCTTTTGATGAGGACCTTGTCGCGCATCACCTGCACAATGGCCGATCCGTCGGGCAGCTTCTGGTTCATGCGGTAGAAAGCCTGGCCCGTGCTGTCCTCCAGCACAGCTCCGGCAAATTGCTCGCCTTCCACCGTGCCGATGAGTTTGTACGACACTGATTGTACCGCTGCAGGGGCGCTCGACGGGCCCTTGCCTTCACCGAAGAGGCCTCGGTCCAGAATGGAAGAATACTCGCTCAGTTCACGGCGCGGCTGCAGAGCAGGACGGTCGCCTTCCAGGGGCGCCGTATACGTCGGCGCGGCTTCGAGGCTCCTGCCGATCATCGCATCCACGGTATCAGCGAGAAAATACGCGGAAATCGTGAGAAGCGCCGCAAGGACCAATGTATACAATGTTTTTTCTTTCATGACATAAGTAGGAGAACGCCCTTATCTCTCCAAATCCATTGTAAATTATACTCTTTACCCTCCTCCTTGTCAATTATTAACGTTTTGACAAGGGAACGGCGCGCGACTGGTTGACTCCATCGCAGCAAAAACAAAACTGCCGCTTTTGCCAGCCCTATTTTCCGAAAAAACGTTCATAGAATTTCCCGGCCCGCTTCCGGTAGGCGCCGTAGATTCTTTCCGAATCCGCTGTTACGGCCGCAAAATCGATTCCCTTCTCAGGGGAAAGCCAGGCATGGACAATGGCCGGGGTGACCTCGATATGAAACTGCAGTCCATAGACGCCGTTTCCATAGCGGAACGCCTGATTCGGATAGATGTCAGACGACGCCAGCCGCACGGCCTCATGGGGCAGATCGAAGGTATCGCCATGCCATTGAAAAACCTGGGCAATACTTCTACCGGGCAGCGCAAGCATCGACAGGATGGGATCTTGTGCTCCTTCCTGCGTAAGCGCCACCTCATACCACCCGATCTCCTTGCTCGTCCCCGGATAGACCCTGGCGCCAAGCACGTGGGCCAGCATCTGCGCTCCGAGGCACACGCCGAGAACGCGTTTGTTCGCCTTGATCGCCGCACTGACAAGCTGCGCTTCGCCCGTGAGGAAGGGATGACGGTCCATCTCGTAGATGGCCATGGGGCCGCCCATGATGACCACATGGGTAACGGAGTCCAGGTTGGGCGCGTGATCGCCGATGCTCAGATCGACGATGGTGTACGGCACTGAGGCGGAACGAAGATGGTCCTCGATGGTTCCCGGGCCTTCGCTAAAAACATTCTTTATGATAAGGGCATGCATGTGAGGGCCTCTTTTTTATTTTTCTTCCTTCTTCGTAAAAAAGATGAACGCCATGGTCGGTCTCTTGGACGAGACGGAATTGACGAACTGGATGCTTTCGAACACATATCCCGTCCCTGTCCAGGTATTGAGGATCCGCTCGATCTCTTCGTCCGTCACAATGCTCGTTTCAACGACCTTGTATGGCATGGCATATTATAATTGAGAATGAATGTTTTTTCAACGACTATGATGATCGATAAATCAAATTATTGTTGCTATTCATGATCATAGGCCATATAATCTGCGCATGCCCACACAAAAAACAGGAGTTTTTACCGGGCTGGACATGCTGGAGAAGCAGTGGCCCAGGGACCTGAAAGGGGCCCGCGCCGGGCTCGTGGTCCATCCGGCATCGGTGAACCGCAGCCTCGAACATGCAGCAGCAATCCTCGGAAAATCGAAAAAATTTCGGCTCACGACGCTCTTCGGGCCTCAGCACGGCATTTTCGGCCAGACGCAGGACAATATGGTCGAGTGGGAGGGTTTCCGCGACCCAACGAGCGGCTTGCCGGTTTACAGCCTCTACGGCGCAACACGCAAACCCCGGACGGACATGCTCGCGGACATCGACGTCCTGGTTGTTGATTTGCAGGACGTGGGCAGCCGGTACTACACCTTCATCTGGACGCTGGAACTCTGCATGCAGGCCTGCAAAGAGGCGGGCAAGACCGTCGTTGTGCTCGACCGGCCGAACCCGGTCAACGGGCTCGCGGTCGAGGGTCCGATGCTCAATCCGGAATACGCGTCCTTCGTGGGTTTACGACCGCTTCCCGTGCGCCACGGCATGACCATCGGCGAAATAGGCGCTTACCTCGCTGATACTTTCCATCCCGGTCTGGAGTATCGCGTCATCCCCCTGCTGGGGTGGAAGCGGAAGATGTGGTTCGATCAAACAGGCCTGCCCTGGGTCATGCCGTCGCCCAATATGCCCACGCTCGATACCGCCCTCGTGTATCCCTGCATGTGCCTCTTCGAGGCCACGAACGTGTCCGAGGGCCGGGGCACGACGAGGCCCTTTGAGACCTTCGGCGCCCCCTTCATTCATACGGAAACCATCGTGAAGGTGCTCCGGGAGTTCAGACTGCCGGGCGTGGTGTTCCGGCCGCTTTCTTTCCAGCCCACGTTCCAGAAGCACGCCGGCCTTCTCTGCAACGGGGCCCAGCTCCATGTCACCGACCGGGAGAGGTTTAAACCCTTCAAGACCGGCGTGGCGATCCTCAAAGCGATCCACAACACCTATCCACGCGACTTCAAGTGGAAGGAACCGCCATACGAGTACGAGGAGATCAATCTTCCGATCGATATCCTGGCCGGAAGCGACCGGTTGCGGAAGGACATCGAGTCGTGGAAAGGCCTGGATGAAATGGAGAAGTGGTGGAGCGCGGAAGCAAAGACGTTTGAAAAAATAAGAAAGAAGTATCTGTTGTACAAGTAACGCATGGCGGCACGGAAGCGGCAACCGGATGATTTTTTATCCGCAGCCATGCCCGTCCGTCCATGCTCCAAAAAATTTGAGAAAATTTCCAGCGCTGCATCTGCGATAGAATATCTATATGCCTCAATTTCCGATTACAATTTTTCTCCCCGCTGCCGGCCTCGGCGAACGGTTGCGACCGATCACGAACCACCTGCCCAAGCCGCTGCTCCCCATCCTCGGCAGGCCGCTGATCGGGATCATCCTGGAACGGCTCACCGCTGTCTGCTCCGGCCCGATCGGCGTCAACCTCCACTACAAGCCGGACCTGATCCGCGCCTGGGCGGATAGCTCGCCGTATGCGGGCCGCATCCGGTTCTTTCCCGAGGACCCGATCCTCGGCACCGGCGGCGCGCTCAAGAACGCGGAAACCTTCCTGTCAAGCGGTCCTTTCCTCGTACATAACTCCGATATTCTTCTGGATATCGATTTCACGAGACTGATCGAAACCCATCTCGCGTCAAGGAACATCGCAACACTCGTGACGCACAAGCACCCGACCTTGAGCAACGTGGTCGTGGACGATGAGGACCTGGTACGCGACGTGGAAAACCCCGGCGACTCCCGGCCCGACCTGAACAGGGTCGCGAAAAAAGTAGCCTATACCGGCATTGCCCTGTACTCGCCGGAGATCCTGAACTATCTGCCGAACGGCGTGGCCCACGCAACCGTGGCGTGGATCGATGCGGCAAAAGCAGGGCGCCGGGTGCAGGCGCTGGACTTCACCGGAGCATACTGGAATGACATCGGGACCCCGGTCTCCTACGCGGGGGCGACGCTCGACGCCTTGCGCCGGGAAGGGGAAACCATGTACGTGTCCCCGGCCTGCGGGTGCGGAAAAATCGGGATTGACGGGTACGTCGTGCTGGAATCGGGAAGCGTGGTCGAGGACAAAGCGCGCCTCAGGAACTGCATTGTCATGCCCGGCGCTCACGTCGCGGGACTATGGGAGAACCGGATCATCGGGCCGGATTACAGCATTCCTCTCAAAGAAACAGAGATGCAGCCTTCGGTCCATGCGCGGGAGCAGAAGCGGGTCTCGCTGGCTGACCCCCTCTTCGCCCTCTACTTCGGCATAACTGGGCTCCCGTCGGCCGTGGATGAGCACGACCACGCCGACGCGGTCCTGATCGGCCTCGGCGGATCGGACCGGCGCTACTACCGCGTGCGAAACGGACGAAAAACCGCGGTCTTCATGGAGTGCAGGCCCGATGATGCGGATTACGAGCGGCATCTCCTCTATACGCGGTTCTTCGAAGCCCATGCCGTGCCCGTGCCGGGCCTCATTTCCGTTGATGCGGTAGACAAGTGGGCGCTCTTTGAAGACCTCGGCGACACAAGCCTCTATTCTTACCTGAAGCTTCCGCATGATCATGACCATATTGAAGACATCTACCGCAGCGTCCTCGACATCCTGGTCAAGCTCCACACCCGCGTCACCGAACATGTGCACGAGTGCCCTTCGCTCCAGGCGCGGATCTTTGATTATGATTATTTACGGTGGGAGACGAACTACTTTCTCGAACGGTTTGTTGTTGGATTGAAAAAAAATCC
This sequence comes from Nitrospirota bacterium, assembly GCA_027456925.1. Classification (GTDB taxonomy): domain Bacteria; phylum Nitrospirota; class UBA9217; order UBA9217; family UBA9217; genus JAJYKN01. Next base: position 3,043 of record DAIDTZ010000226.1, on the reverse strand, counting down.
AATGGGCAGGAGACCTTTCCTCGACGGGGAATTGGATCGTCTTGCGCGAAAAGTGGACGCCTATCCCAAGTCCGTGATCCACCGCGATTTTCAGTGCCAGAACATCATGATCACGCCCGGCGGCATCCCCCGCGTCATCGACTTCCAGGGCGCGCGCATGGCGCCCGCTGCCTACGACGTCGCTTCCATCCTCTGGGACCCCTACTACCGCCTCGATGACAACGTGCGCGCGAAGCTTATCGATTATTACGTAAGCGAAATGAAGAGCAATTCGAAGGGATTCAAGGACGGGGAGTTCTTTGAAAGCCTCATCTCCTGCCGTCTCCAGCGTCACATGCAGGCCCTGGGCGCCTACGGCTTTCTTTCCCATGAAAAGGGGAAGCGCTATTTTCTCAAGCATGTGCCCGAAGCGCTCCGCTTGCTCAAAGAAGAGACCGCGTCCGTCAAAAACGAATATCCGGAAGTGTACAAGCTGGTGGACAGGCTGACGCCTTAAGGCTACAGCCCGCCCTTTGCCTTCAGCGCCTTCTCAACTGCGGCGATCTGTTCGTTAAAGAGCCTGCACTCCTCTTCATACTCAGCGGCCATATTCTGCGCTTTCTCCGCACCAATATGCACCGAGGTCTTCCCGAACGTAAAGGCGTGCATGTCCTCTACATCGCAAAGGTTGTCCTTCAGCCGTTTGAGCTCCGCCTTTAGTTCGTCGATGGTCATGTCTTCGATTTTTCTTGCCATAAATTCCAGCTCCTCGGGGATTCTTTATTGCGGAGAACGCTGTCCTCTCTCCATAAAAAAGAATTTACTTTAAACGTTCAAGATAGTCAAGCGCCTCGGCCCGGGTCGTGAGCACGCCCCCTGCCTGGCGCTCTTTGATCTCCTCCAATATTTCACGGAACCGCGGCCCCGGTTGCAGCCCCAGCCTGATCAGGTCCTCGCCGGACACAAGCGGCGTTGCCTCGACTTTTAAGAACTTCGAGTAGTAATAATCGAGGACGACGGCCATCGACTTTTCCGTGTTTGTGAATTTTTCTTTCGGCATGATCTCGTAGGTTGCGCGGGCGTCAGCCTGCGCGAGGACAAGGCTCTCGGGCAGGGCGTCGCCGAGGTCTCGGCAATACCGGTACAGGGCGTTTCTGCTTGGCCCGCCGGGAGTAGAGAGATTAAAGAGCCGCATATGCTGTTGAATGACCCTGGCAACTGTTTTTTCCGTGTCCCGCGACAATCTGAACCGGCGGCAGACGAAGGCGGCTTTTTGCGCGCCCACGTTATCGTGACCATGGAACCGGATGCGTCCGTCGGCATCGGTAAACGTGTCCGGCTTCGCCATGTCATGCAGCAGGCAGGCAAAACGAAGCGCTGCCGTGCGGGGCACCAGCTGCTCGATATTCTCTTTCAGATGCGCCAGGACTGCGGCGCCATGCACCGGGGATAGGGTGTGCAAATCATCAAGCACGCTGTCCACATATCCGGCAGTCTTGATGACGTGGGTCAGGACGTCATGGACATGGTACCTGCCGGGAGCAAACCCCCGGAGCGGCTCCAGTTCGGGCAGAATCCGGGACAGCAATCCTAACGAGTCCAGGAGAAGAAGATGCTTTTCGGCATTCCTCTCAGCCAGAATAAGGAAGAACTCGTCCCGCACACGCTCAGGAGAGGGTTTGATAATAAGGTGCGACCGTTGACGGATCTGTTCCGCAGTCTGCCTCTCGATCGAAAATCCGAGGGTTGCCGCGAATCGAACGGCACGCAGAAGCCTGAGCGGGTCTTCATCGAGCACTTCCGGTTTCACGACACGGACCAGCCTTTTCTCGGCATCCTCGCGGCCGTGAAAAAGATCGATTAAGCCTCCGAGATTTTTTTCTGCAATAAACTCCCGCAGACCGCACGCCATGGCATTGATCGTGAAATCACGGCGACCCAGGTCCGCGGGCAGGTCGGGGCCTTCGAAGTTCGTAAAATCGAACTGAAAAACAGCGCCCTTTGCCTGCTTTATCACGCGGGTAATTTTGCGCTCCTCATCAAGAAAGAAAAAGCTTCCCCTGATCCTGTCGGCGAATGTACGGGCGACCGTGTCGGCATCGTGCGGCAAAAGGAGGTCGATGTCATGGATATTTTGATGACCGAGCAGCAGATCGCGCACGGAACCGCCTACGAGGTAAATGGTTTGCGGAGTCAGCGTAAGCAGTTGCGAAAGGTATTTAACTGCGGAAGAATTCATGGCTGGTTCTCATTATACCTGATTTCTGTAATTCCATCGAGATCGAATAATACCGGGCCCGGGCAAGCCGGAAGCAACACGGTGAAGCGAAGGTGCTGCAGCCGAAAAATAAATCGGCCATTTAGGACATCGCGGAAGGAGAGCTGAAGATTCTGAAAGGTTAAGGGGATGCTGATTTTTGGTTGATTTCGGCGCTTGCGCGTTTACAGACCAAAAAACCATATATCGATCTCGGTTATAGGTCAATGCCGGGGCCGTCGGGCAAGGAATACCTGAGATTGGATGGACAGAAATAATGCAGTGTTGACGCTATTCAATTCTGTATATAATCGTGATAACTTCAGCGCCCTCGGAAGCATCGTGGATAGATTTCTTTTTAAAGCAATCTCGCATTTCACAGCGACTTGATACATGAGATTGCCGCGGCGTCATTCCTCTGTTGCCGTTTCTTTTGCACTATCGCCGGTGATCTCTTTGATCTTCGCCAACCGTTTCCGCCGTTCTTCCCGGGAAACATACCAGTCCTGGATAAGCGTCTCGATCAACCCAATCAGGAGTTCCGCCTCTCCGGGGTCGGTATCAAGAATTTCTGCGCCGATATTCTCCATCCTCGTGCCGATGGTCCCGCTCTTTCTGATCGACTCGATGGCTTCCCAGGTGAGCGGGTCCACCGTGCCCTTGACCTGCCGGAATTCGTCGCTCAGGCTTCCCGGTTGCACTTCCCAGAAATCCCGCAGCATTTCCGAAAGACACCGTCTGGCCAAGGCCGCCGCAACCTTTTGGCTGAACTCGATTGCGAAGCAGGCTTCCTGGTAGTTTTCATGG
>DAIDTZ010000225.1 GCA_027456925.1 Nitrospirota bacterium | reverse complement strand
GGTATCATGAAAAAGAATTGCTGGGAATTCAAGAAATGCGGCAGAGAAAGCGGCGGCGCAAAAGTTAACGAATTAGGCATCTGCCCGTCTGCAACCTCAAAAAAATATCACGGGGTGCATGGCGGAACGCACGGTGGAAGGGCATGTTGGGTCGTTGCAGGTACGTATTGCAATGGCAAGACGCAGGGTACATTCGCAAATAAACACCTTGAATGCTTTAAATGCGATTTCTATGAGTACGTCAAGAAAGCCGAAAAAGGACAATTTATCCTGACGGCAAGTTTGCTTCACAAATAGCGAACGGATACGCTTGATATACTAAAGGCAACGAACCTTGGGACGTTAAGGGGAAAAATAGTTACTGATCTTCGCCGATGTCGAATTTCATTGAAAGGAACCCCATGATATCCTTGAGCGATACAATGCCGACCAGTTGGCCGGCATCGACGACCATGAGCCTGCTGTTGCCCGTTCTGCGCATGATCGAAAGAGCTTTTAGCGCATCCATGCCGGGCCCGACGGTGTTTTCCGGTGAACATCCGGACAGGGCTTCCCAGACGGTGCGCTGCTGCCATCGCTCCCGGGGGACCTCTTTTACCTGACGGGTGGTGATGCATCCGAGAAGCTTTCCCCTCTCAACAACAGGGTACATCTTATAGTGATAGGTATAGATGTAATCTTCCACGAGTTCCTGCAGGGAGAGAGAAGCGGGAGCCGTAACCGGATCTTTTTTCATGAAGCGCTCCACCTTCTCTCCTTCAAGGGTCTTGCGGATCAGCACCTGCTGATAGGACGACTGGGCGGCATTCCGCAAAAAAAATCCGATCATGACCTGCCAGATGCCGCCGATGATATCTCCACGAAGCACATTCAATGCGCCGAAGAAGATGAGTGCGATGCCGAACCCGGACCCGATCTGCGACGCTCTGTGCGTTGCCCAGCGGAGATTCTTTTTCCATTTCCAGAGAATCGATCGCAAGACCCGCCCCCCGTCGAGGGGATAAGCCGGTAATAGATTAAAGCCCGCGAGTATGAAGTTGATGATCGTCAGATAGCTGAGGACCCCGTGAAGCGGCGTCGAAAAGTTTTCGCCTCTGCTGAAGGCTGCATACAGGATAAGCCCAAGCAGGACGCTGGACAGCGGTCCGGCAACGGCCATGAAAAACTCGGCCTTTGGGCTCGGGGGCTCGTTCTCCATTTCAGCAACGCCTCCGAAAATGAAGAGTGTGATCCCTTTCATGGTCACACCGAACCGTTTGGCGACAAGAGAATGGGCAAGTTCATGGAACACGATCGAGCCAAAGAGCCCGAGCGCACCGGCAACCCCCATCCACCAGTAGGTTGCCTCGGGAAAGCCCTTATAGTAGCCGGGGAAAATGCCTTTGGCAAGAGACCAGGTGATAAGAAATCCGAGAACCAGCCAGCTCAGGTCTATTCGCACCTCGAATCCAAAGAGCTTAAATAACGTAATCCGTTTTCCGAACATAGTGCCCCTCCGGAGAGGTGGGAATGATTTTATCACTGAACCGAGCAGATGCCATTTTGACAGGATAACAGCGAATATTAATTTTCAAAAACCCGTTAATCCAGTGAGTTGCCGATGTCAGCCTCTCCGCACAATGAGCACAGGGACCTTTGTCTCCTTATGCATGACCCCATAGGCAACGCTGCCGAGTACCGCGGCTGCCAAAGCGCTTCTCCCATGGGAACCCAGAACAATGAGATTTGCCTTCGCCTTCTCCGCCGTGTTCACAATATCCTCCACCGGGTGCCCTGCCGTTATAACCGTTCTTGATCGGACGCCATGTTGATCACAGAGCTTCTTAATCTGACCCGCATACCCTTTGGCGGCCTCGTTCAGATATTCCTCGAGAGGTTGAATTATATGCCTTGGAGTGTCCACGGCAGTAACTGTCTGCACCATGATTGGGCGATTATCAACAACACTCAGGACAACTACCGAAGCCTTCAGCTGTTTTGCGAGATCAACCGCATACCTGGCTGCCTTTTGAGCCGTCTTTGAACCATCTGTTGGCACAAGAATCTTCGAAATCATAAATCCTCCTTTTAATATGTTGTCCGCATCTTAAAAATATTTGACCGGTGGCCGACCATTGCTGCAAGGTCACAGAACGAAGCTTGAGTTACAATATAGCATAAATACTTACTCCCAGCCCCGCCCATTTGACGCCTTCAGCAAAATTCGCATAGCCTGAAGGTCCTGCATCACTTAGCATGACGATACTAAAAAAACTTCTCGATGATGACCACATAGCCTTACCTTATAACTATACCACAGCGCCACGCCCAAAACGGGTTTTTGGCTGTATTCGGTTTTCAAAGCGTCAAATAAAAGGCCGGCATAACCCCGCCGCAAAATCCATTCCATAAAAATAACCACGATCGTTAAATTGACTCCCTTGACCCGAGATGATAGTATTAGGCAGTTGCGCAGCCGCACAGGTTCATAGTATCAGTACATCGCCGGAGACTTCCCATGGCCGTCCTTGAAGCGCAAAGCATATCCAAGTCCTATGTTGCCGGCAACAGGAGCATCGCCGTGCTCGACCACGTATCCCTCTCCGTGGCAGAAGGTGAATTTCTCGTCGTGCAGGGAGAAAGCGGCAGCGGCAAATCGACACTGCTCTCTATTCTCTCGGGCCTCGACACGGTAGACGAAGGCAGGGTCCTGATTGAAGGAAGGGACATTACCCATCTGGCCGAAGACGAACTGGCCCCTGTCAGGAACAGCAGTTTCGGCTTCGTGTTCCAATCCTATCACCTTGTTCCTTCGCTTACTGCGCTGGAGAACGTCATGTTTCCCGCTGAATTGCGCGGCGACCGGCAAGCGAGGGAAAAAGCGGAAGGTCTCCTCATGCGGGTTGGGCTTTCGGACCGGGCCGGAAGTTTCCCGCACCAGCTTTCAGGCGGTGAAAAGCAGCGCTGCGCAATCTGCCGCGCCCTGATCAATGGACCCCGCATCATTTTCGCTGATGAGCCGACGGGGAACCTCGATTCGGTAAATGGCAAGGCCGTGCTGGCCCTGCTCCTGGAGCTCCGCCGAGAAAAGAGCACAACCCTGGTTATGGTCACGCACAGCAGTAGCATCGCGGCCAGGGCAGGCCGCGTGGTCACGCTGCGGGACGGAAGGATTGAAACAGGGAACTTCGATGTTTAACACCCAGCTTGTCCGACGCCAGATCGCCGGCTCCCGCCACCAGGCCGTTGTCTTCATGCTGTGCGTCGCCCTTTCCCTCGTGACCCTGGTCTCGCTTTCGGGATTCAGCCGGAGCGTGCATGCAGCGTTCTTAAAGGACGCCCGGGCGCTGCACGCCGCGGACATCATCATACATTCGCACGCTCCCCTCTCCCCCTCCCTCGAAAAAGAGCTTTCCTCCCTTGCAAAGCAGGGCCGGATCGAAAGCGCGCGTGTGTACGAATTCTACTCTGTCGTGCGGGCCATAAGAAGCCGTTTTGCTGCCAGGCGGCATGACGAAAGCGGGCAGTTGAACACCCTTCTTGCGAATTTGAAGGTGGTCGAACCCGGCTACCCCTTCTACGGCACGCTTGTCCTTGCATCGGGAAAACCGTTCAGTGAAGTACTGACTCCGGGCACCGTTGTCGTGGAACAGGCGCTCTTAGACCGGCTTTCGTTAAAACCCGGCGACCGGCTCAAAATTGGGGACGTCGTTTTCGTGATCAAAGACGTCGTGCTGCAGGAGCCGGACCGGCCGGTCAATTTTTTCAGTCTCGGCCCGCGCATCTTCATCTCCAGCCGCGACCTCGCGTCCCTTGACCTGTTGGGCAAAGGGAGCCGCGTGAACTATAAGGTCCTGGCCAGGGTGGCGAATCAGGCAGCCCTCGACCGGATCGCAAAACAGCTCCAGGCGGCATCGGACAAGGACAATGAGCGGGTCGATACCTTCCGGACCGCAGATTCCGGCGTCAAGCGGTTCTTTGACAACTTCCTTTTTTTCCTGAACCTGATCGGCATCTTTACCCTGCTTTTGGCCGGAATCGGCATCCAAAGCTCGCTTACGGCCTTTCTCCGGGAGCAGGAGCGGACGATCGCGATCATGAAGGCAATCGGGGCCCGGGGCAGGTTCATTGTCCTGCACTACTGCGCTCTGGTCTTTTTTCTCGGGCTCGGAGGCACGATCCTGGGACTTGGTTCGAGCATTCTGCTGGAAAAGATCCTCCCCGCTCTGTTTCAGGGTTTCCTTCCGTCAGGCATCGAGCTCGGCATCTCAGGGGCCTCGATGCTGGAGGGTCTTGTTCTCGGCGCCGTGGTCGTGGCGCTCTTCACCCTGCATCCGCTGCTTCGCCTTCTGGAGGTGCGGCCTCGCGCCATCTTCGGCAAGGTCGAAGGCCTGGGGCAGAACCGCGTTCCCTGGCTTTTTATCCTGTCAGTTGTTTTCTTCTTCTCCGGTATGGTCCTGTGGAGTATCCCCGGGTTCAAGACAGGCGCGTACTTCGTTCTTGGCACAGGCCTTCTCATCGCGATCTCCTTTGCCTGTGCCGACGGTCTCTTGCGCTTTCTCAAGGGAAGACCCGTCGGCCGCCTCGTAGTCCGCCTGGCGATTAAAGGGCTGTTCCGTCCCGGGAACGCCACGCGTGCGATCATCGTCACCCTGACTGCCGCGCTTACGGTGGTCTCCGCGCTCACTCTCGTGCAGAGAAATCTCAATGAGACCTTTGTCAGCTCCTATCCTCCTGATTCGCCGAACCTTTTCTTCATAGATATCCAGCCTTCGCAAAAGGACCGCTTTGCAAAAGAGCTGGGCATGAAGGCGATCTACTATCCCGTGGTCCGGGGCACGATCGTCTCCGTGAACAATGAACAGATCGATCGCGACAAGGAAAGGAGAAAAAAGGGCGATAACCTCGGCCGCGATTTCAACCTCACGTACCGTGAACATCTTCTGGCTGACGAGAAGATTGTGGCAGGCAAGGGGCTCTTCAGGCCCGACTGGACGGAGACACAGGTATCGGTCCTGGACAGGGTGCTTAAAATGAGGGATATGAAGATCGGCGACACGATCACGTTCAACATCCAGGGCATCCCCATTACGGCCAGGATAGCGAGCATTCGGACCCGGACTCGCACCTCTCTTCAGCCCTTCTTCTACTTCGTGTTCCAGGATGCAGCGCTCAAGGACGCGCCCCAGACCCTGTTCACGGCCATCCGCATCGATAAGGACCGCATTGCCGCGCTCCAGAACCGCATGGCGGCACGTTTCCCGAACGTGACCATCATCGACGTGACCCAGACGGTTTCCACATTCTCGAAAATCATGTCGCGGCTTTCACGGATCGTCAATTTCTTTACGCTGTTTTCCCTGGCAGCCGGCGTGCTTATTATCGTGAGTTCCGTGTTTGCCACTCGCTACGCCCGCGCCCGGGAGGCGGTTTACTTCACTATCTTAGGCGCACGCGCGCGTTTCGTGCTCGCCGTGTTTGCAGCGGAAAACCTGCTCATCGGGCTGGTGAGCGGCCTCCTCGCCGTCGTTCTTTCCCAAACAACGACTTTTCTCATTTGCAAATACGCACTCGATATCCCGTATACTTCCTTTATCGGGGTGAACCTTGCGATTGTTTCCCTGACCATGATCGTTGCCGCTACTGCGGGCCTGGGGGCCTCGGTCCCGGCCCTTCGGCATAAACCCGCAGCTTTTCTCCGTGAACAGGCAGAAGAGTGATAGAGTCAACGTCCGGATTTCATACGAGAAGGAATATGACATGAAGAGACGAATCAGGTTTGCAGCGGTCATTGCGGTCCTTATATCGCTGGCCCAGCTTCTGGGATGTGAACAAAGAAAGGAGACAGCAACCGTGCCGCGACAGAACCAATCCACCTATCAAGGGACCATCGTTGCAATGGGCGATAGCCTTACCGCGGGGTTCGGAGTACTTGAGAACGACGCCTATCCCGCGCAACTGGAGCGAAAGCTTCAGGCTGCCGGGCTTCACTGGAAGGTCGTGAACGCCGGAATCAGCGGCGAGACGAGCAGCGGCGCGCTTTCGCGGGTCAACTGGGTATTGAAGCTCAAACCCGATATCGTAATCCTCGAAACCGGCGCCAATGACGGCCTGCGCGGCATCAACCCGCGCGTGACGCAAAAAAATATCGACGAGACGCTCCGCATCTTAAAGGAGAACCATGTCCTGGTGGTGCTCGCGGGCATGCGGATGGTTAGAAATCTCGGAAGCGAATATACCGACGCGTTCCATGCCATCTATCCCCGCCTTGCCCGGGAACACAACGTGCTCCTGATCCCCTTTTTTCTTCAAGGGGTGGCAGGCGAAGCGTCACTGAACCAGAAGGACGGCATCCATCCGAGAGCAGAGGGGTACCGGATCATCACTGAGGGGATATACCCCTATGTTCTTCAGGCGATCAAGAAATATCAGGAGCATGAGTAAGCCATACCCTATTGTTTCCTGCTATAAATAAAGGCTGCAGCGAATGCCGTAGCCTCTTGTGCGATACGCTCGGCATTTCCCCGGACTTTTCCCTGAAACGGCTCTTGCGCCTCTTTTGTCAAAAGTGTTCAAACTCGGAATCACTCCCGCCATTGCTGTGGTCTTTCATTTTCAGTGCAAAACCGGCGGGTTTGGGCGACGCCTGCGGCGGAAGGGGTTCGTACTTCTTCTCAGCCACAAAAGCGCGCTGGGTGATCTTATTTTCCCGAGTTGGCGGGAGAGGTATTTGCCTGCCATCAATACGCCCTTTCACCAGCTTTCGCGACGAATCGTCGACCGTGAAGAATGAGATCGTGCCTTGGAGCTGCTCGGCCTGGGACGAAAGTTCCTCGGCTGTCGACGCCATCTCTTCCGCCGAGCCCGCATTGTGCTGGATCACCTGGTTCAGCTGCTGGATGGCCGCATCGATTTGACCGGCCCCACCCGCCTGTTCCTTGCTTGCCGCGCTGATCTCCTGCACCAAATCCGAAGTCTTATGAATGTCGGGCACGAGCTTCGAGAGCATGGACCCGGCGCGCGCTGCAATCTCGACACTCGTGGTTGACAGCTTGCTGATTTCGCCGGCGGCCGTTTGGCTTCGCTCCGCAAGTTTCCGCACCTCCGACGCCACCACGGCGAAACCCTTCCCATGCTCTCCGGCCCGCGCCGCCTCGATGGCGGCATTCAGCGCCAGGAGGTTCGTCTGACGGGCGATCTCTTCAATGATCGAAATCCTCCCCGCAATGTCCTTCATGGCCGCCACGGCTTCCAGCACCGCCTTCCCGCTGTCCGCAGCGTCCGCCGCAGCCTGGGTAGCGATCTTCTCGGTCTGCATCGCGTTGTCCGCGTTTTGCTTGATCGACGCGTTCATCTCCTCGACCGAAGACGATGCTTCCTCCGCCGAGGCGGCCTGTTCGGTCGTGCCCTGGGAAAGCTGCTCTGAACCGGCGGACAACTGCTGGCTTCCGGAAGCAACGTTGTCGGCTGCGTCCTTTACCGAAGTAACGACTTCCTTCAGCATCAGGACGGTCTTATTTACCGTCTCAACCAGGCGTCCGATATCGTCATCATGTTCAGCTTTCAACTGGATGGTAAGATCGCCGTTACTCAGTTTTCCCAGATTATCGACCAGCATGTTTACCTGTTTTTCAAGATACTCTTTCTGGTTGGTAGCTTCATTCTGCAGGCGCTTCACCTCGCTGATGTCGATGATGACTTCCATCCCTCCGTATGGTTTGCCCTCCTCATCCAGGAGCGCCGAGCAGGCTGCCTGAATGTGAAATTTCTTGCCGTCGCGCGTTTCCGCGATGGTTTCACCGATGATATTTTCACCGGTGCGCATGCAGTTCTTCAACGTGCAGTTCGCCGTGCCGCACAGAGGGGTTTTCGAAAAGTGAGCGCAGGTCATTTTCCCAACCACTTCTTCGCGGTGGTAGCCCAAAGCGTTCAAGGCTGCATCATTAACAGAGGTAATGACCAGGTTTCTGTCGACGACGAACATCGGCGCGGCAACGGATTTCAGTATGTTCTCCGTTTCCCCTTTTGCCCGGACCACCGCCGTCTGATCACTTATTACTTCAATGCCGCCGATGGTGATGCCTTGTGCATCGACAAGGGGAGAACAGGCCGCCCTGATGGGGAAACTCTTCCCATCCCTTGTCTGCGCTATCGTATCTCCGATAATGGTCTCGCCCGTAGCCATGCAGTTTTTGAGCGTACAATTGGCAGTGCCGCAGAGGAGCGTTTTTTGAAACTCCGCGCAGGTCATCTTTCCCACCACTGCTTCGCGGCGGTAACCCATGATTTTCAGGGCAGCATCATTGACGGACGTGATAAGCAGGTTCCTGTCCACGACAACCATGGGCGCAGCGATGGAGGCCAACTCGTTTTTTAATGCAACAATAGAACTTTGTAATTTTGCATTTTCTTCGAGGACATCTTTTTTCAAAAATTCAAGCATCTTACCCTCCTCATTGGAAACCGTTCATGACTATCTGGAATGTTGTCCTTTACATGATATAAATATGCAATTATAAATCATACTAAAGTTTTAAATAGCATTTTGTGTGCCTAAAAATTGCAACTTGTAACTC
>DAIDTZ010000224.1 GCA_027456925.1 Nitrospirota bacterium | reverse complement strand
AACCCTTCCAGGGACCTGCGAGAGAAACGGATGAAACGAGGATCATTGCCGCTGCAACTGCCGTTGCTATGCTGATTGTTTTTCTCATGGCTTCCTCCTTTGTGCCGGGTTTGTGTGTTTTCTGCAATAGCAAACCGCCTGCTTTACTGCTTCAACGTGAAACTGAACGTACTGCCTCTCTCCCGCTTGCTCTCCGCCCATATCCTGCCGCCGTGCGCCTCGATAATGGTTTTCGCTATGAATAATCCCAAGCCGGACCCTTTTGTGTCCCGGCTTATGCGATAGAAGGCGTCGAATATATAGGGAAGCTGCTCTTCCGGGATGCCCCTGCCCGTGTCCGTTACGGATACAAGAATATCATTGTCCGCATCCGAAAGCCTGACGGCTATTGTTCCGCCTTTACCCGTATAGGTTATCGCGTTATCGAGAAGGTTGGCGAGGACCCGGTCTATCATTGCCGGATCGGCAAGTATGGTAGGCGGTATCTCTTCCGAAACTTCAAAAAGAATGGTTATGCCTTTTTTGTCAGCCTCTATTTTTGCGGCTTCGACGGCGTTGTTCATGTTTTTTCTGATGTTGAAAGGACGGGGAACCGGCATATATGCCTTCGCTCCGATGCGGGAGAATTCGAGAAAGTCCGCGATCAGGTCCGAAACTTTGTAAAGCTCCTCCCGGATCGTTTCGAGGTAGCTCTTCTGTTTTTCCGTGAGCGCGCCCGCTTTGCCGGCAAGAAGTCGTGACAAGAATCCTCCCGCGGTCGTGACCGGATTTTTCATGTCGTGGGCGAACATGGAAAGGATATTTTTTCTCTCCCGTTCCCGCTGTTTGGCTTCGCTGATGTCCCGGAAAAGCTCTACCGCGCCGGAAAGACCGCCGTCCTCGTCAAACAACGGAGCGGTGGTGACTAAAAGAGCAATTTGCTCTCCGTTTTTCTTTTTGATCGTCGTTTCCACTGCAATGGCCTGCTCCTTCAGCGAGAGAGCATGCTTGAGCAGAGGACAGGCGTCTCTATCGAGAGTGCCGTGGAGAATTTCAAAGTGAGGCTTGTTTATCACTTCGTCCCTGGAATAACCGGTTATTTCTTCCGCGATAGGATTAAAATCGACAATGGTCCCCTCCAGGTCCACTATGGAAAAGCCGACGGGAAGGTTTTTTATTACCACATCATATATCTCTTGTTTTTCCATGGCAGGCCGGTTCTCCGGCGCCCTCATCGTTTTCCGCGCCACGTCGCGCAATATGTGCATATGCACATATCAATAGCAGAGAGGGGCGGTCCTGTCAAGGGCAGGTCAGGACAAATTTACTTTTTCTTTTGCGCAGAACTGTGCATTTTCTTTCATTTCCCGGGTATTCACGAAACGGCTTTTTCCCGCAGCATGAGCAAAAATCGGGCGGGCGAACCAGGTTTTTAAGTACTCACAGTCGGAACTTCCTGAACAAATAGTATTTGGGAAAGTCTATGCCGAGAGTAAAGATTACGGAGAACGCCAGCACCGCGAGGATCTGAGGCGGGGCGAGGGGCTGGACAAAGACGCCGTAAACGCCCAGGAGCGCAAATCCGATGATGGTCGCCATGCTCAGGAGCAGCAATTCCCTGCCCGGCATTGACGACCAGAAGTGCCGCCTTTCCCGCACGATCAACACCCTGAACTGGCTGTTGAATATCAGGTTCAGCATGACCAGGGTGCGCAGCTGTTCCCAGGCAAGATGAAAATAGTTTTTCCCCATGTAGATCACGAGCAGGCCTTCCACGACCAGGAGCATGCCGGGAACGAGCGATGCCAGCGTGATGTTTTTGACGTTCCATATGTTCGGATTCGGCGTCGAGGTCACCTTGTCGGTCGCCAGGGACATGGTCACGAAATCGTTTGCGAACACGAGCAGCGACATGCCCAGGAGCGAAAGCACGATATCGTGGAGCCAGAAGAAGCTCAGGGTGATCAGCCCGACGAATTCTATGACCTTCGTGACTTTATTGAGCACCCAGGTGAGCATCCGCTGGTAGGTCTGCCTGCTGATGGTCACCGCATTGATGATCACGCCTATCCCCGGCTCGGTCAGGACCACGCTTGCGGACGCCTTTGCCACATCGGTCGAGTTGCTGACCGCGATTCCCATCTCCGCTTGTTTGAGCGCCGGCGCATCGTTCACCCCGTCCCCGGTAATTCCCACCATGTGGCCCCGCGACTGCAGGAGCTTCACGACTTTGTACTTGTCCTCGGGATAGATCTCAGCGAACCCGTTGGATGCTTCAACGATTTTGACCTGCTCCTCTTCGCTCAAACCCTGGATGTCCGCCATCCGGATAATGGTGCTCCCGATCCCTACCTGACCGGCTATTTCCTTTGCTATGGCCATACTGTCGCCGGTAAGCATGATCGGCTTGATCCCCAGTTTTCGCGCCTGCTCTATCATGCTTTTTGATTCCGGCCGGGGCGGGTCCGCCATGGGCAGCAGGCCCGCGAATCTGAGCTCATCCGATCCCTCCTCTCCCTACCGCGCGACTGCGATCGTCCGGTAGCCGTTCCTCGAGAACTCCTCGATCGTTCCGTTTGCCTGCTCCCGCGTCTTTTGGTCCATGTCCCGGCACAGGGACATGACCACCTGGGCCGCGCCTTTCACGGCTTTGAAGCTCTTTCCTGCACCTTCGACAGTCGCCTCTGTTCTCTTGATCGACGGGTCGAAAGGCTTAAACGAGAGCTGATGAAAGGGCGTGAGATCAACGCCTGCGGCTTTGGCATATTCGAGGACCGCGCTGTCAATGAGGTCCATGCCTTCCTTTTGAGACGCCAACGCGGCCATGATAACGACGTCTTCCTTCCGGAACCCGGAAAAGGGAACGGCATCAACAACCGACAGCCTGTTCTGCGTTATGGTCCCCGTTTTGTCAAAGCACAGAACGTCGATGGAAGCCGCGTCCTCGATCGAATCGAGCCTGGTCACGAGCACACCCTTTCCGGCAAGCTACATTGCTCCCACTGCCTGGACGATGGTGAGCACCGCGGGAAGGGCCACGGGCACCGCGCCCATGAGGAAGATCACGGCCAGGGTCAGCATGGTGACGAGATGTTCGTGCAGATTCGCGAGCAGGCCGTAGGCGAGGACCAGGACCAGCGCGCCGATGCCGAAGTACATCATATATTTGACCATGGCCATCATCACGGCCTCTTGATGGGACTTGGGCTTTGCTATGTTGACCAGTTCCGCGGTTTTCCCGAAGTACGTGTGCGCGCCCGTATTGACCACGGCGCACCTCGCTGTCCCCCTCCGCACAACGGCGCTTGAATAAATGATGTCCGATTCATGCGTCTCCACCGGAAGGGACTCCCCGGTCAGGGCCGAGGCGTCGACGGAAAGCCCCCCGCTCACGATTTTGGCGTCGGCGGGCACGATGTCCCCAAGCCCGATGGAGATAATGTCTCCGGGCACGAGGTCCCGCGACTCCTGCATGCCCCACTTCCCGTCCCGCAATGCCTTCGCCTTGATCGCCAGCTTTTTCTTAAGAAGCTCGATTGCTTTTTGCGAACCACGCGAATGGAGATGGCCGATGACCGCGTTTACCGTGAGCAGCACGAAAATAATGATCCCTTCAAGGGTATGATGCAGGACGAAGGAGAGTCCCATTGCCAGCTCCAGCAGCCACGGCATGGGGCCCCAGTAGCGCAGCAGAAATTCAAGAAAGGGGTTCTTCTTTTTTTCGGTTATCTCGTTATGCCCGAAGAGCGCAAGGCGTTTCGCGGCTTCCGCCCCGGAAAGGCCGTTTGCGGTGGTCTGCAGGGATTCGAGCGTCTCTTTTAGCGGGATTTTCTTGTACTCCGATGTGCTCCTCGCGCCTGAATCCATGAATGGCCTCTCTTTCATTGTTGTCCCCGCTCGACAGGTACGGAGCCGGGAAGTGTCATGACGATGCTTACGATTTGGGGGCCGTCAACTTTCGCGTTGCCAGGACTTCTTTCCACGAATATGCAAAAGCCGGGATTGCTATCATGATCATGAAAAGCACAATGAACGCGTAGTCGGAGGCGAAGGGCAAGTAACGGTCCAGGCCCGTCACGGCGGCAACTCCCGAGGCCCCGAAGAGTATTCCGCCGAAGAACAGCGTCCGGCCGCCGGTCTGTGAGCCGATCCGCTTTATTTCTTCTTCCGTAAGCGCGTGGATCCATCGCAGGGAGGC
The DNA here is from genome assembly GCA_027456925.1 of Nitrospirota bacterium. Taxonomy (GTDB): domain Bacteria; phylum Nitrospirota; class UBA9217; order UBA9217; family UBA9217; genus JAJYKN01. The sequence goes on along the minus strand of DAIDTZ010000224.1, from coordinate 8,565 downwards.
GCCGAACACGCCGCCGACGATCACGAGCATGATCATGGTCCCCAGTCCGAAAACCAGTCCCGGGAGAAACCCCGCCCAGGGGCTTTTCATTGCAGGGGCGGCCACGGTGTTCACAAAAAGCGAAAATCCGCCGAAACCGAACCCGGCAATAAACCCGTGAATGATCGTCCATTGTACCGGGGGCGTGGCCGCGCGCCCGGACGGCTCTTCATGCAGCTTCGTGAAGAGCCGTCCCGTTTGTTCCATTTTACAGGCCTCTCCGTGACAGTGGCCGAAGAGGTGGAGGTGGACGTATCGGTTCTTGCGCAGGACTATTGCGCCTGCAACGGACATTGCGATGCCGACGACAATGTAAACAACGCCGTTGACGGCCGGGTTAAGCAGGAAGGGGGCCAGGGCCAGGTAGGCGAGCTCTGAAACAAGCGCGCGCTGGAGCGTGAAGGCGGCGGAAAAGTACAGCCCCGCTTTCATGCCCTCCCTGCCGCTTGCGCCGCCTATCGCGTAACTGAACGTGATGGGCCAGGTGTGCTCATCCGGCAGGATCCCGTGCAGCAGCCCGAAGAAGAGCGAATATATCAACGCTGAAAACGGGGTCATGTGAAAAACCTCTCTTGGACAAAGCAACTTGAGCTAGTATACCGCACGTACCCGGACTACCTCAGGCCGGGAAAAAGGATGTTTCTTAAATTTAGAATCCTGAAGTTTACTTTCTCCATCCGGCCCATGCGGAACTACCATTCTCATTCGAGACATCGCAACCTACAGGGAGATGTAAAATTCAAGGTTCCTATCACCAAGAAGAAATCTTTTTCTTACCACGTTCACTTTTATTGTCTGGCCCGGTGCTTTGTCAAAGAGGGCGATCTTGATATCGTTTACGGTTTGTATCTTCCAGCCGTCCAGGTCGGTAATGATGTCCCCTTCTTTGAGCCCTGATTTTAATGCGACGCTGTCAGGAGAAAAAGCGCTGACCTGCGCCATGCCGCCTGATTCCCGGATAATTACCCCCAGCTTCGCGGTAAAAGGAGGCTTGAGGGGCTTTGGAAAAAGCACATAGGTGCCGATGTTCCTGTCGAAGGCGCCGTTGATAAGCGTGACGCAGTCTCTGCCAATAAGCCGGTGAATCCGGCTCGGGATCCCCGAACCGTACATGATATGCTCAACCCCGGCAAGCACGATCATTTGGTAATCAGGATGCTCCTTCAGAAATCGGGCTGCTGAGTGCGCCATGGTTTCATCCCAGAGGATCTGTGACTGGTAAAAATTTTCGAACGTTAATTTGCCCGGGTGGTCTTCATATACCGCTTTCAGCCGCTCTTTATAAGACTCATCCGTCATGTCCATATCCTGGGGGATCTCTTGCTTCTCTTCTGCGGAAAGGGCGTCGAGTCCTCCCCTTGCCACCTTGTCCATAATGCTTGATCGCTGATTCAGCGCGACCAGGGGAATGCCCTTCGCTTTGGCGAACTCTATGATCCCCCGGTAATAATTATAGTCGAACCCCCACCGTTTGAAATATTCCGTCTTTTTGAGAAACTCCCGTTCGTCCGCGGCCCCGGAGAGATATGCATCTATTGCCTTCTGGAAACGCCTCTGGAACATTTCCATCCCGATTGCGAATTTTTTGCCTCTCTTGAAGTGGCCCCTGATCACCTCGAGCTCCACCTGATGGTCCTCATAATTGGTATGCCGCTCCCCGATGAGGATGACGGGCTTATCGCTGACAGCATCGATTATGTCGCCGAGCTTTAATGCCCGTGCCGGCTCAACCCCTTCTACGGGATCATGGAGCTTGAAGGTCATGCCGCGGTCGGTTTCGGCAATTTGTTTGGCCACATTTCTCCCTTTTTCAAAACGGAGGAACGAATACTTTCCGTAGTGGAATATCTTTTCCGCAGCGAGGTCGACTTCTTCCTGCGAATCCCCGTTGGCATAGGCCGCAACCTTTGAAGTGTTCAGGGGGTTATTTCGCACCAGAAGGAGAAATCCCGGCGTCCGTTCACCGGCCGCGCCGAAAAGTCTTTGCAAGACAGGGCTTTCAGAACCCAGAATAAGGAGGGAGGAGGACTGGATATCCTTGTCATTCACCTCACGCTGTTCTTTTGCGGCAAATCCTGCACTTTTGAAAAGGGCTATGAGTCCGGCGTATTTGGCTTTCTCTTTTTCAGGGTAGACGATAAGCCTTTTTTCATCCCCCAGGAGCCGGGCAATGACCGGAGGAAATTCGGAGGGGGCAAGGGTCCGCATCACATCGTAGTCTTCGTCAAGAATTAAGCCGGAAGGGTCTCCTTTCAAGGTGATGTCGAAACTCTGTTGCTCCTTCTCAAGCGGCAGCGCCCGCTTCACGCCGCCGCTTTTTGTGATCACGTTAGAAGGCAGGACGATGTTGTAAGGCTCTCCCTTCTGTACAAGCTCGAATGAGGCGGACGGGATTCCCTTTAAAACGAGGGCGCCGGGGTAGCGTACTTCGAAAGAGGGAATGCCCTTGCGATCGAGCCACTGGCTGAAAAACCATCCGAGGCTTTTGCCGGATTCCTGTTCAAAGGGCCTCTCCACGTCGGCCCACGAGGCTTGTTTGAATTTATTGTCCTCGATGAGCCTCCGCAGCGCTTTATAGAAGGTGTCTCTCCCGACCAGGTTCTCGAGCATGTGAAAAAGCATCGCCCCTTTTCCGTAGCCGATGGCCGCGGATGCGAAACCGGTCCTTTCCTTGAAAGCTCTGAGGGGGAAATCCTTGTCAGGGGTGACGTAGCTCTGGAAATTGATGAGGATATTCTTCCTGTACTCCCATCCTTTGCCTTTCTGTTCCTCATACAGATGATCGGAGAGATAGGTGGTGATCGCTTCAAGCCAGTTGCCCTTTTTAAAGTCGGCATACACATAATTTCCGAACCATTGATGGGTGATTTCATGGCCCAGGGAGGTCTCGGGAATAAAGGGAAGGCGGACGATTTCCTGCCCCAGGAGAGTGAAGGTAGGCACGGAAAGACCCGTAGGCAGGATGTTCTCCACGACGGAGAATCTTTTGTAGGGATAGGGGACGAGAAGTTCATTATACATTTTGAAATACTTCTTTGCGTGGGCGAGGTAGTTGGCGGCAAGGGAGGCGTCTTCGGGAAAGAAGTAAGTATAAATGTTGATGCCGTCAACGGTGCCCCTGGCCTCCCGGTAGTTGCCCGCAACAAAGGTTATCCCGGTTACCGGATGGGGAAAAACAAATGAATATTCCTTACCCGCAACGGTTTCCCTCGCGGTAATTTCATCTGCTTCCGATAGGGCGGTGAAATTGTCCGGCACAAGAGCGGTCAGCTTATAATAGGCAAGTCCATTGATTGCAGGATACCAGTCGTTGGTAAGCGAGATGCCCTTGTCATTCACTACGCCTGCGGGTACAACGCCCGGATTCTCAAGATTCCCCCGGGTTCCCCGGTCTCCCCTGAACGTCTCCTCGTACGTTATTTCGAGTGTCCCCCTGCCACGTATCCTGAACTGATTACCTATCGGCCAGTAACCCGACCCGTTCACGGTTGCCGAGGTGATCCTGAGATTGCCCGTAGAAACCACAGCGCCCGCTTCGGGCGCCGTAATCGTCGCAATGCCTTTCAGAAGATTGCTTTTTAAATCGAAAGAGACGGAGAGACGGCAGACCGGAAGGGACTGCGCAGGTCTTTCCTCTGCGCCGTACAGGTTTGACTGAAACAGAATGAGAACAAGGGTAAAACTTAAGATACCTGCTGTCTTATTTCCTGTTGTCATGTCCTGCCTCCTGTGCCGAACGGTGCACTCCCGGTTTCGGATGCCCGGGAATATTCAATGCCTCATCACGTTTGATGATGTCGTAAGAAGTCTCCTCTGCCGTCATTGCGAGGAGCGGAGCGACGCGGCAATCTCGATTTTTCAGACAGTTGCGAACTACGAGATTGCTTCGCTTCGCTCGCAAAGACGGCTTTAAGGACTTTTTACGAGATCATCACGTTTTATCGGCTTCAGATCGTTTCCGCCTGGTTGCTGCGCGGCCTCCCCCTCTCGAATAAGCGCGCAAAGGCCAGACCGAACAGAAAGCCACCGATATGGGCCCCATAGGCTACCCCTCCGTTGGTCTGACTTTCGGCCAGTGTGCCGGCCTCACTGAGTAACTGAAGGAGAAACCATATCCCCACCAGCAGGATCGCCGGTATACGGAGAATAGTCACAAAAAATCCGAGAAACACAACAGTACGGATCCTGTCGCGGGGAAAGGTGATCAGAAAGGCGGCCATCACTGCAGCTATGGCGCCGCTTGCTCCCAGCGTGAGCGCCTGCGCGTCGGGGTTCAGCGCAACCTGGGCCCAAAATGCAACCAGTCCTCCCAACAGGTAGAACACTGCATATCTAACCCGCCCCATCATGTCCTCGACCTCGGGTCCGAATGCCCAGAAAAATATCATATTGCCCGCGATATGCAGCCAACCTCCGTGCAGGAACATTGCGGTCACGAGGGTAACCAGGTCTCTTCCTGATGCGATCTCTGATGGAACGAGCGACCACCGTTCGACGAAGGCATCGCCCTTCACCAGTTCAAGCAGAAACACGAGCGTGTTCACCGCGATGATCAGGCTCGTGATCAGCGGGATACGCGAGGGTTTGCGGTCGATATCGCGTAACGGAATCATACATCACCTGGTCTTTCCGCTCTCGTCAGGAGCGATCCCGCGGAGCAACGCGGGCAGGAATGAAAATGTCCTCTCCGCCGGCGGTCAGGAGACAGATTAGACTCACTGAGACGGCTGCCGGACCTGCAGGATGTTGATCGCACGAAGCAGCTGCCGGTCTTTGCTCATCCGCAGCTCCGCCGCGGTCATCCCGTGCTCCCCTTCCGGTACCAGCGGCTCCGTTTCAGCAGAAAGCGATACCGCGACATCGGGAGTGATGCCTTTGTGCCATATCGTCCGGCCCTTCGGGGTGAGCCATTCAAGGAAAGCGAGCTGCAGGGCAGATCCGTCGGAGAGCGGGATGGTTTTCAAGACCGTGCCGGTGCCGAAGGTGGTTTCGCCCACGAGGGCGCCGCGATTTGCATCCTGGAGTGCGCCGGCGACAACCTCGGCCGCACTGGCGGTCCCGGAGTTTATAAGAACGACAAGCGGAAGGGTGCATTTCTTAACACCGGCTTCAAGGGGTACGGGCCAAACCTTTCCTTCGGCGTTCTTTTCCTGCAGCGCGTTCCCTTGCTTCAGAAATTGACTCGCCACGCCCACCGCCGTATCCAGGAGACCGCCCGGATCGTTCCTGAGGTCAAGGATCACGCCTTTGGCCCCGCGACGGTCTATTTCGTCAAGCGCTTTTTCCAGGGCGCTGGACGTTCCCTTGCTGAAGAGCGCTATCCGTACATGCGCAAGGTCCGTGCCCGGGAGCTTGTTCCAGGTGACGCTCCGGATCGGGATGTTCGCGCGGGTGATCTCGATTGTCCGCTCTTTTCCCGTTGCCGGGTCCTTCAGTGTCAGCGACACCCGCGTGCCGGCGGGGCCGGTTATTTTGCCGACAATCTCCGGCAACGGCAGCCCCTCCACGCTCAGTCCGTCGACCTGAACGATGATATCGCCCGGCCGAAGGCCGGCTTTCTGCGCGGGCGTGCCGTCCATGGGCGCTACGACGACGGCCTGCTTGTTTTTCATCCGGAGCTCGGCGCCGATGCCGGCAAATTCACCGCGTTCCACGGTGCGCTCGAGGCGCACCATTTCCGGGGTCAAAAAGACGCTGTGACCCGTGTCGCCCAGGGAATCCACCATGCCGGAAATCGCGCCGTAAGTCATGTTGCGGGGCTGCACGCTGGTCCGGTCGACATACTGCTGCCCGATCGCATTCCATGCCTCAGCCATCAAATTGAAGTCAGCGGTTGCTTCGCGAGGGACGGCTGTTGATGGATACGGGCCGGGAAGAATATAATTGTGCAGAAGCGCGCCGGTGAACACGCTTGCGATCAAAAGCAGCAGCCAGTAGGCAACACCTTTTGAATTTGAGAATCGATAGTTCTTGTCCATAAGAATCCGCCCTCAAAATAATTTGTCATGCCTTCGCTATGCCGATCGAATAATCCGACCCTTCCCCTCATGCTATTTTTTTACCCTTCATCGGCGCTCATGCCGGCTTCAATAGAGTCTTTTAAGCCAGGGGTCCGCCATTTAGCCGGGAAGGGTGCTGTGGGATAGGCACACCGCGGAAAGCCTGCAACAACAGGCATGCAGAGCTATCGTGATCGCGAAAGCAGAACCGGACCATGAGCGGGCGTTTATTCCCTCCCGGAGCCGTGCTGCTTCCTGATATCCGCGGGATTCGAGGTATTGAACGTATAGGACCTGACGACGTTGTTTTCGTCAAATCGGACGACAAGGTCCTTTGTCCTCGCCGCATTGAACGCGCTGTAATGATAGCTGGCGTACGTCCACGTCGGCTTCCCGTCCTCGATGCCGACCCGCCAGGGCGGGCCGAACATGGCCTCTATCTCCGCAAGGGTTGTCTTGCCGATCTGTATGTCATATACTTTTGCTGCTGAAAAATCCCGTCCAACGGTCGCACAGGCCGAAAGGAACAAGAAAAGACAGAGAAGAGCCGCTGCTCGGGAACGGAATGCCGTACGATGCCGCGTATTTTCCTGTGTTTGCGCTGATTCGTAATTTCGAATGAACATATGCATAATCCCCTTTCCTGCAGTGGAGGTCCTGATGCGTTGCCCGTGCTTAGAGGTCCAACAGGGGTATTCTCAATTCAAGCCGGTAGCAGCTTACTTTAAGGTTAGCACGCTCCGCCCGGCGCTGCAAGGTTTTTGAGTCAGCGCACGATCCTTTCATTTTCTGATTGCTCCGGTAAAACCTCCGGATATCAGAGAGGCGAGGTTCGCCAGAATGCGCGGCAGGAGAAAGCCCCGGGGAGCGACGAGAAATTTCGGCTCCCACCCGGGGTCGAAATGCTCCTTGAACTGCCGCAGTCCCTTGAAGTTGTAGAAATGTTCTCCATGACGGAAGATCTGCGCGCCCAGGCGGTTCCAGAGCGGAGCGAGCGCCCGGTCCTCAAGGCCCGCAAGCGGCGCCATGCCGAGGTTGAAGCGCTGATAGCCCTGTTCTTTTCCCCAGAGCATCAGCTCCGCGAAGAGGAATTCCATGGTCCCGCGCGAAGCATCGGGAACCTGGCGCATGAGGTCGATCGAAAGCTCTTCCCTGCCTGCTCCCTGCCAGATGTTGGAAAACGCCGTGATGTTCCCGTCCTTCCTGACGAGGGCCATGGGGAACTCCCGCAAATAGCTTTCGTTGAAATATCCCAGGGAGAACCGCTTCTCCCGTGTGTTCTTTGCCGCGAGCCATGCGTCGGAGATCGCCTTGAGCTCGGGCAGGAGCAGCGGCACGTCGGATGCGGGCACGACCGAGAACGCTATGCCCTCGCGCCCTGCGTGCACGTGGGCATAGCGCAGGTCTTTCCGGCCCTTGCCTTCGAGGGAGAATTGCGTGAGCGGCACGCATGCCTCCTCGCCGATCTTGAGGGGCGTAAGCCCCAGCTCGATATACAGATAGAGGTTTTCTTTCCCCGCTTCATAAAAAACCGGCCAGCCGTCATGGCGGTCGCACACCTCACGGAAGCGCCAGACCAACTCTGTCCGTTCCTCCTCGGGTCCCACCGGGTCCCCCATGGCAATCCAGCTCCGTCCCTCGACACCGTACATAATGAATGATTTGCCGCTTTCGCTGAACAAAAATCTTTTGTCCCCCAGCAGCGCCAGGTTCGCCGTCGTGTCCGCGCTCGCCAGGACTACGGAACGGACCTTCTGCCGGTCCTCGCTGCCAACGGTCAACGGCTCGGGCGGCGCCGGCCGCAGGAGCCTCACCGCTCCCACGATCACCGCGAGCGTCATCACCCCGACGGGGGCGCGCAGGAACCGCGGCGCATCGCCCAGAAGGGTGAATTGCCACCAGAGGCTTTGGGAATACTCCAGGTGACGATAGGAGAAGAACCCCAGCCAGACCGATCCCGCGAGGACCGCGACGATGGACGTGATCCATCCCGCGGAAAAGCCCTGGCTCAGGAGCGACGCGCGGCGGTAAAAGAACCCCCTGCTCGGCAGCAGCGCGCCGAGCATCATGGCAAGGATCAGGGCCTCTTCGTAATCGACCCCCTTGACCAGTGAGAACAGGATGCCCGCCCCGAGCAGGACAAGCGTGAGATGGTACGCTGCGTCCAGCCTGCGCTGAATGCCCCGCGCCAGGAGCAGCAGCGCTACGCCCACGAGGCTGCCGAGAAAGTGTGATATCTCCAGAAACGGCAAGGGCAGGAAATCGGTGATCCATTCCAGACGCGCCGGAAGCTCGGGCGTGGCCCCCGAGAACAGGAGCAGCGCGCCGCCCGCGAAGATAATGAGCGAAAGAACCCAGGGTGCAATGGCGGACACGCCCTGGCCCATGAACCTGGCGAAACCCTTGACCTGTGTCTTCGCAGCGGCCAGTTCAAATGTTCCCAGCATGATTGCCGCGATCAGAAGCGGCAGCAGCAGGAAGCCGGCGACGTTGGCAAAGCTGCGCACGAACAGCGGCGTCGTCGGCT
>DAIDTZ010000223.1 GCA_027456925.1 Nitrospirota bacterium | reverse complement strand
CCTAAGCCAGGAGACGTCTCATTCAATACTCGCGTGGAGGGAGATTGCAAGATATTCATGAAATTTTCGATGATGTCGATGTGTTGATTACTCGTATCTAGGCTGAATTTTCAAGCGACGATGCAATACTAAAACGTTCACTCAAAATGGAGTCAATTCATGACAACGCAAATAGAAAGCGCCCGCAAAGGGCTTGTTACCGATCAGATGAAGGCAGTCTCGGCTGCGGAGACCGTATCAATTGATTACGTCAGAACAATGGTAGCGGAGGGGAAAATCGTGATCCCCTGGAACACGGTCAAAAAGCCAAAAGCGGTCGGCGTCGGGAAAGGACTTTGGACCAAGGTCAATGCCTCGATCGGCACATCGTCGGACATCATTGATTACGCGGGAGAGGTGCGGAAGGCGAAAGCGGCCGTGGCAGCCGGCGCTGATACGCTCATGGAGCTTTCAGTGGGCGGCGATCTGGACCGGGTGCGGCGCGAGGTGGTTGCAGCTGTTGATATTCCCGTCGGAAACGTGCCGCTGTATCAGGCTTTTTGCGAAGCGGGCAGGAAATACGGAAATCCGAACAAGCTTGATGACGAAATGCTGTTCGACCTGATCGAAAAGCAGTGCGCAGACGGCATTGCTTTCATGGCGATCCACTGCGGCATCAACCTCTACACTATCGAACGGTTGCGAAAACAAGGATATCGGTACGGCGGGCTCGTGAGCAAGGGCGGTGTCAGCATGGTTGCCTGGATGATCGCGAATAAGCGGGAAAACCCGCTGTATGAAAAATTCGACCGCGTTGTCTCGATCCTGAAAAAATACGACGTGGTCCTGTACCTGGGCAACGGCCTCAGAGCAGGCGCCATTCACGATTCTTCGGACCGGGCGCAAATACAGGAACTGATCATCAACTGCGAATTGGCGGAAATAGGCCGGGAAATGGGGTGCCAGATGCTGGTCGAGGGGCCGGGACACGTGCCGCTCGACGAGATCGAGGGAAATATCCAGCTTCAAAAAAGGATGAGCGGAGGCGCACCCTACTACATGCTCGGACCGATAGCCACGGATGTCGCGCCGGGCTTCGATCATATCACCGCCGCTATCGGCGCTGCTCAGTCCAGCCGATACGGCGCGGACCTGATCTGTTATATTACCCCTGCCGAACACCTGGCCTTGCCCAATGAGGACGATGTGCGACTGGGGGTGCAGGCCGCCAAAATCGCCGCATACATCGGGGACATGAACAAATATCCCGAGAAGGGAAGAACCCGCGACATGGAGATGAGCAAAGCGCGGCGGGATCTCAATTGGGAGAAACAATTCAAGCTCGCGCTCTATCCGGCGGAAGCGATCGCGGTCCGGAAAAGCCGCATGCAGGAAAAGGAAGATTCCTGCACGATGTGCGGAGATTTCTGCGCCGCCAGGGGCGCGGCAAAACTTTTTACCAGTGACCTGCAGCAGGGTGCAAAGTTGTAAAACAGCTCGCAGGTCCTCCCTGTCGTGCTCCGACGGGGAGGACCCAATATAAGGAGCGGCATTGGCAAAGGCAGTAATGATACAGTGGACCGGTTCTGGCGCGGGCAAAAGCCTGATCGCCGCGGCGCTCTGCAGGATCTTCGCGGACAAGGGAATCCGCGTCGCTCCC
>DAIDTZ010000222.1 GCA_027456925.1 Nitrospirota bacterium | reverse complement strand
GGTCCTCGCCGCAGCGGCCGTCATGGCCGGCGCCGCCATCGTCGCTGCGGGTTCCGCCACGACGCTGCAGATCGTCGTCTTCTTCCTCGTCGCCCTCGCGCTCGGAGCGATCGTAACCCTGCCTATCGGCGGGGCCGATATGCCTGTCGTGATCTCGCTCTTTAACGCTCTTACCGGTCTTGCCGTGGGGTTCGAAGGGTTCGTGCTGAACAATCCGGCGCTGATCATCGCCGGCATCGTGGTCGGCTCGGCCGGCACCCTGCTCACCCAGCTGATGGCAAAGGCGATGAACCGGCCGCTCACGAACATCCTGTTCAAACCCATCACCGGCGAGGCGCAGACCGGGGGAACGGGAATTGCCGGGACCATGAAGGAAATCTCCGCACTCGATGCAGCCGCCATGCTGCGCTACGCACAAAAGGTGATCATTGTCCCGGGCTACGGCATGGCCGTGGGCCAGGCCCAGCACAAGGTAAAAGAAATGAGCGTCCTTCTGGAGGAAGCCGGCATAACGGTCAAGTTCGCCATCCATCCCGTTGCCGGCCGCATGCCCGGCCACATGAACGTGCTCCTCGCAGAAGCCGGAGTTCCCTATGACAGGATTTTCGACCTGGAGGAGATCAACAGTGAATTCGCCCAGGCGGACGTGGCGCTCGTGATCGGCGCAAACGATGTGGTAAACCCCGCTGCCCGGACCGAAAAGTCGAGCCCCATCTACGGCATGCCGATCCTGAACGCGGACCAGGCGCACAACGTGATCGTGGTCAAACGGGGAAAAGGCACGGGATATTCAGGCATTGAGAACGCGCTCTTTTACAACGACAACACGCGGATGCTCTACGGCAGTGCGCAGCAGGCGGTGAATGAGATCATCAAGAATATCAAGGAACTGATGTCGTAACAGCGCAGGCGCAACAACGTCGGGCTGTCTTGCCGGCTAGCGCAGCCTGACTCCGCACTTCTTGCATACCCGTTTGTTGATATCGCTGCCCAGACTCTTTTTGCATGACGGACAGGTCCAGTTGTAGGCGGTGAATACGAGGAAGGCGGCTATGGTGACGATCTGCATGCCGTAGAGCACGCTCTTCGAGAAGGTCCAAAACACGTCAGGGCGCTTATAGAGCACCGCGGCAAGGAGTACGAAAAACAGCGTTATCGCTATGGCGATGATCTGGCGCGTCTGGCGCAGGTAAAATTCCTGAAGGATCCGGTTATTATCTTTCTTTTGCATCATCACGTTGTTCCATTCTGTTCTGCGCGGCGCGGGAAACAGCGGTCCGAACTTTGCGCCCGCTCTTTACTGTCCGCAGCACTTCTTGTATTTTTTTCCGCTGTTGCAGGGGCACGGATCGTTGCGGCCGGTTTTAGGGGCTGCGCGGGAAACCGGCTTCGGCATGGTCTTTCCTGAAACAAAGTACCAGGCCCCGTCTTTTTTCCTGAATGAGGACAGTTCGTGGTGCTCCTGCTTGAGCCCTTTCTCCGTAAAGGACACGAGAAACTCAACCTGGCCTTCGCTGTCGTCCGCTCCTCCGGCCACGGTCTTCAAAATGTTGATCCCGTGCCACAGGGCGCTTTCCGCCCAGGCCCTGCTGCTTTTTTCGTCATAATCGGCCCGGCTGTCCGGATGCAGGGAGGCAAGAATGTATTCCATCTCCTTCTTCACGTAGGCGCTGTAACGGGAGCGCATAAGCTGCTCCGCCGTCGAGGCCTTCTGCTCGCCCTTGATGAGCGGCCGGCAGCATGAATCATAGGAAACAGTTGAGCCGCAAGGGCATGCATCCATAAAGCTCTCCTTCGGTACGGAAATAGCCGGCGAGGATCACGGCATCGGACGGCGTTGATATTACGCAAAGGAAGAAAGAGAGTCAAGTCGAAATTTTACCGGATAGAAAAAAACGGCGGATGCTTTTCCCGCGTTACAACTTCGCAGCGTGGCGGATTTTTTTGCGAGCCGGCCGGGTTTCAGGGATCAGAGAAAACTTTTCGATTGACGAAATTTGAGTTCTCCGTGTCGCTTACGTCGTCCTCTTCGTTCCGCCTTTTCGCGGATTCTCGCTGTCCTTGTGCAGCAACAGGCCAATATACTTATTGATCGGGTTCGACCGGCCGAGGAGCGGGATCGGAGGTTGTTTCCTCACCCCCAACCCGCGTAATTCCTTCAGGAGTTCGCCGTAGCTCCGGTCATACTTGAGCCCGCTGGTAAAGGCATTGATAGCGTCCTGCTTTTTTTTCGCTGCGAGATACGCCCTGCCGAGATTCAGATAGAAAAGCGGATAGAACTTCTCAATGTCGTCGATCTCTTTGCCCTTGAGAAGCGTAAACGCCCTCTTGCAGGTTTCTATCCCGCTCCGGTATTTTTTATCCACCAGGGCCTGAAGACAGCCGAAATAAGAGAGAATGACCGGCTCGTCCGGAAACTGCACAGCGGCCTGCTGCAGGAGGACGAATGCCTTCTTGTGCTCGTTGTTTCGGAGGTGGGTTCTGGCTGCCCGCAAATAATCCGCGGGCTTTGTTACCCCTGCCCGATTGGCCGTCTCCCGCTTGCTTCCGTTCGCAGGATTATTATTTTCAGGAGTGTCTTTCATGGATACATTTTATCACAACCGCGATGATGGAGATTGGATTTCCTCCATCGTACAGGTCATACTGCATTCTGAACTTCGTACCCGGCCCCGCTTGTTCACCTGGCAACCTTGACCACAATCTTCACAACGGACGATTCAGCGCCGGCCGCATTTTTTGGGGCATGGCCATCCTCGGGAAAAAGCACGGCCAACTGCCCTGCCTGAAGATACGCGGCAGTCCATTTCCCTTTGCCCACAGTTCCGAAGGCGATGTCCTTGCCCGCGTCGTAGACCTCGGTAAGCACCATGCGCTCCCGGGGCGTCCAGCCGATGACCTCCTCGCCCGACGCGATGAACTGGACGTCAATATACTGTTGGTGATATTCGAACTTCGGAACATCGGTCTTCACCGTATCGTATCGCTGCACAATGGCAAACACGTTCGTCCCGTCTATCTCCACCGTGCCGTCGGGAAGGTCGTTGACGCCGCGCAGCCGCAGGAAATCTATCGCTTTCCTGAGAGCAGGCGTCATGGGGACCTGCTGATCAACGTGTTTTAAGTCGGTAATAATCATGATTGAGTTCCGTCATGGGAAGCACGGTAAAAAGAGTTTGCTTATGCAATCAGAATATAATATTTCTTATGAGTGCGAGGATGCCGAAATCGTGGTTAAGCTTGGCGATTATTCGATAAAAGGCCGTTAAAGTCAAGGTAATTTTATAATGCACCCACGGGGAAAATGCACTGCGCAAACAAGCAGATGGCGCTCAGGAGCCGGCAGGACAAAAAAAGAAGAGTTTCCATACACACATAGGCTAAAGACGACCAATCCGATGTCATAATCCGGTAACGGCGCCGCCTCGT